>NZ_AQVC01000001.1 GCF_000372405.1 Porphyromonas somerae DSM 23386
CCTCACATGAGTCTCGACTATAAGACACCTGTTGAAGCCTCAAAGTGCAAAGGGAAAATCCCCAAGAGGTGGAAAAGCTATAGAGAGGAGTACCTTGAAAATCAAAAAATAGGATAGGTGCCCAAGTTTTGGTACCTTTAGTCCTGTGAGGGGTTTCCTTCCGGGCTACGCCCTCCAGTCAACCCCTCACAGGACTAAAGGCTAGAAAGTCAACATAAAGCAGGATTAATAACAACGTAACATTAACCGAGTCAACCTTTTTCAGGAAACCACACCTGTGTATAAAGAGGGACAAAACACATTTACGACCCCGGTTGAGGGGTCGGACAAACTCATCTATGTCTGACCCCTCGGCCGGGGTCATGTAGGTGGGGTGAATATGCTCCTTGTACACAGGTCGTTCGGGGCTAACGCCCCTCCGACCTGTGCCTATTTAAGAGGGACCTCTGCCGAGGTCCTATCGGTCTATTTCTTATGTATAAACCCTTTTGGACGTCTCTTACTGGATACACTCCTTTACCTTCTGCATCAGCTCCTCAATAGAGGCCCCTTCGGTTGTCTCAAGGGCAGGGAAAAACTGCAGCTCCAGCCGACCCCACTTGGGGAGATAGGTACCACGCTTAAGGATCTCATACCCACCCGAGATTTTGGCAGGCACGATAGGGGCACCCATCTCAGTAGCCACCCTAAAAGCCCCCTTACGCAGCTTATCCAAATGCCCAGTAAGGGTACGGCTCCCCTCTGGGAACATAAAGATATGATACCCATTGGCAATCGCCTTCTCGCAATCCTTCACCACACGAATAGCACCAGATGGGGTATTCTCCACAAAGATAAAGCCAAGCTTCTCACACGCCCAACCCACAAAAGGGAGCTTGCGAAGCGACCCCTTCAATACCCACTTAAAACGCACACCAGCATATCCGTAGAGTAGAAAGATATCCATTGCACTGGTGTGATTGGGCGTCACCACTGAGGGGCGACTCTTGGGCAAGTACTCACGCCCCCTCACCTTTACAGGGATCAAAAGCAGTGCCAGCGTCACGATACTCCATATCTTACCAGGCCAGTAGCCAAAGACACGCTCGCCACCAAGGATACTTCCCAAAGCCGCAATTATAGCGGTGAGAATCGTCAGAACAAAAAAGAGTGGCAGCACCACAAGAATAGTGTACAGTGTGTACAATATACGCTTTATAATCATCTATTTGAGCTTTTAGCAGATAAAACTGCCCAAAGATACCCAATTCTACGTTGGCAATCAATAGATATCCCCGGGGTTAACGCATTAGAAAGGACTTGCCGTATAGTTTTCAGCTACTCAAGCAGGAATAGCAGAAGCCCGAAGGGCTTCCATGGTCTACTAACCCAGCCTTCCCCCTCCGTAGGTAGGCGAAGCGTACCTACGGAGGAGAAGGTTGGGGAGAGGAACAAGGCATCATCAACTACCCCGAAGGGGTTGCACTTTTACATCCAGAAGCGATGGTGTATATGCAACCCCTTCGGGGTAGCTTATTTATAGTCCTTTGCCTACCCAAGCTTCACCTTCGGGCTCGCTATCGCTCCCCTTCAGGGGGAAGCTTGGGTTAATACACCATGAAACCCCTTCGGGGTTTTCACTAATCACCAACAAATAACAGGCTGTTAAGGACCTCCGGGCGGAGGTCCTTACCCATTGACTCTCTGATGAATGTCTCGTAGCAAGTCTCTTCTAATGCGTAACCCCTGAATACCTGTGCCCTTGCCAGATGTTTCAAATTAGACGATGTCTTACTACGTGGCATTAATCGGAATATCTATGGTAAGGACCTCCTCAGGAGATTCCAAAAAAAGCACCCGACAGGGTGCCATTCAGCTAGCCCCCGGTCGAGGCTCATAGAGCCGAAGACCGGCGGGGAAATAGTATGATTATATCAATCGACCCTTGTGGTCGCACCCCCAATAGGTTGTGCGACCACAAGGGTCGTATGGTTGATGTACTTCGCCTCCCCGCCGGTCGTTCGGGGGCAAATGCCCCCTCCGACGCGGGGGCTGCTGAGTGGCACCCTGTCGGGTGCTTTCTAACGTCAAGATTGTTAAATAAACCAAAAACAACAAGACAACAGGGGAAAAGGGTACTCACTATTGTATCTAACTGATAACCAACATTATATATCAGAAAAAGCGAAGATCCTATCTCGGCATCATCTGAGACCGTATCAAAGCATTTGCCGAGATGCAACTAACCGATCGCTTTGTTGCAACTCAGCAAATGCTTAGTTGCAACTCGCCGATCATTGAGATGCAACTCAAAAAGCGCCTTCCTAAACTATTGGTTCACAATACCATACAAACAGCAGTTCAAATCGCTTCAAAACCCCCTCTCCCAAGATGCCATTTAATATATTTTATACTTATAGTGTAATAAATAACCCACCAAATGACTCCTACCCCCACCTTGTAAATTACTAAGAGGTCTCTTACTAAGAACCTTCTTACTAAGAGACCTCTTAGTTTTGAGATTATAGGTATATTTGTAGCAACTAAAGGCATACAAACACACAAGCAATATGAGTATAGAACCATTTAAATTCGGCATAGCCACTTCTGGCGAGCACTTCACAGATAGGGAAAAAGAGACAGAGCGACTAATCGCCAACTTCCAGCACGGTATCAATACTATTCTCATCTCTCCAAGAAGGTGGGGCAAAACCTCTCTAGTCAAAAAGGCCTCTACTTTGGCGACGACTAAAGAGCTACGTATCGTCTACCTTGATATTTTCGCTTGCCGTACTGAGGAGGAGTTTTGCAATGCCTTTGCTACAGCAGTTCTAAAACAGACTTCCACTCGTGCCGAGGAGTGGTTGAGAAATATTCAGGACTTTCTATCAAGAGTTAGCCCGAGGGTAACCTTAGGGGTAGACCCTACGGCAGAAATGTCGCTCTCTATAGACCTAAGGGGCGTTGAGAGAGGGCTGGAAGAAGTTTTGGAGTTTCCTGAAAAGTATGCAATGAAGCATAATTGCCGAATAGTCATCTGCATTGATGAATTTCAACAAATAGGGGAGTTCGCCAATTCACTTACCTTTCAGAAAAAACTACGAACCATTTGGCAGCACCAAAAGCAGGTCTCTTACTGTCTATTTGGTAGCAAAAAACATCTAATGGATGAGCTATTTGGCCGAAAAGACTACCCCTTCTATAAGTTTGGAGATATGATCTACCTCGGAAAGATTAGCACAGAGGATTGGGTTACCTACATATCTGAGCGATTTTTAACCACTGGCAAGGAGATCCCTACAGAGCTAGCTAAAAAGATCGCAAAGGCAGTAGATAACCACTCATCATACGTCCAACAACTCGCGTGGCTAGTATGGGGGCGGACCGAAAAGAGGGCTACAGAAGATGATTTAGAGCGAGCTATTGAAGACTTGATTAATCAAAATAGACCTCTATTTGAAAAACAAACTGAAGAGCTAACAAGCCACCAGCTAAGTCTCCTCCGAGCCATTGTCGATGGAAATAACAACTCCTTCACAAGCCAAAGGATTATTGACGACTACAACCTCAATTCGTCCGCAAATGCAAACGCAGTGAAAAATGCACTCACCAATAAAGAACTCATCGATACCGATAACGGCCACACCTATATCACCGACCCAGTGTTCACCCTGTGGCTAAGTCGCTACCTCTTCTATAGATAAGACCCCTTATCACATAGCAAAAGGGCTCTACAGCGAATGCCGTAGAGCCCTTTATTCTTCAGACTATAGACTCAAATTACTTGAGGGCAGCTAGAGCTGCATCGTAATTTGGCTCCGTGGTAATCTCTGGTACCAGCTCGGTGTAGATCACCTTGCCCTCAGCATCTACCACTACGATAGAGCGAGCGGTGAGACCAGCAAGAGGACCATCGGACATCTTTACGCCATACTCCTTGCCGAAGTCGCTACGGAAGAGTGATCCCGTCTTTACCTTGTCAATTCCCTCGGCACCGCAGAAACGAGCTAGAGCGAAAGGAAGGTCTTGAGACACGCCAAGTACTACAGTATTATCGGCCTCAGAAGCACGCTTATTAAAGGTGCGAACACTCTGTGCACATACCCCTGTATCAATACTTGGGAAGATGTTGATCACTACACGCTTACCTCTGAAATCAGAGAGCTTTCCCTCAGAGAGGTCACCATAAACTACGGTAAAATCGGGAGCTACACTGCCTACCTTTGGTAGCTCACCTACAGTATGGACGGCGTTACCGCCTAATGTTACTTGTGCCATATTGACTATTAATTAATTGGTTATTGAATTATTTTGTACCTATAGATAAAACAACCATCGCTATCAATTGGTTCAAAGTTGGGTGCCTAATCGGACGAGTCAGAGGGCTCCCAAGCTAAGAGGCCCAGAAAGAGCAGACCGCAAACGCTGCGTGGCTTAGTGACCTCACCCTCGCCCCCTCCCTACGCGACCACTTCAATGGGGAGTGCATCAATCTCACAGCACCCATTAGTCAAGACCCTATAGGTGCTAGTCCATCTCACTCTAAAAAATCAAAAGAGACGAGGTTGATTACTTTTGTGCAATACAGATATTATCACTAGCTTTGTGAAGAGTCCTGATTCCAGATAGGTCACCTCGGCGAGATTGGTTCGCCGTTGGCCTATTTGGGTTGGGACTCTCTTTTATAGTTAGAAATTTCAATCATATACCCTCCGACTAACCGATGGGTTAACTAGACAAAAACTGAGATGCAACAAAGCAAAAGCTTAGTTGCATCTCGCTGATTGGTTAGTTGCAACTAAGCTTTTGCTTAGTTGCAACTCATCTAACACAAAAATAGACTCCTGTATATCAATTAGTTACAAAGGTCATTTTTTAGCCTTTTATCTTTACTCCGCCTCCTTCGTTTTATGACCGAAATGGAAGTCAGGCATCTTGCCCTTGCCACCTGAGAGGGGCACTGGAGTGCCCACCACATACTTCATATAAAAGTGGTAGCAGATCATGGTGAGTGGCAGAGCAAAGAGCATTCCGAAGAATCCGAATAGCGAGCCCCACACGGTGAGGGAAAGCATGATAGCTACAGGGTGGATTCCTAGGGACTGACCTTGGATAAGAGGGGTGAGGAGTACTTGCTGAAGTGCATCGCTCAGCACAATCACGCCAACGCCAGCTAGGAGGAGGATAAAGAAGTTATCGCCCGTCATCACCGACTGTAGTCCCACCAGTATCACGAGTGGAAGGTAGCCCAACGTCTGCATATAGGGGATCATATTGAGTAGCCCTATCAAGAGCCCTAGGGTAATCCCCATCGGTAGCCCAATGATATAAAAGCCCACCGCCATCACCACTCCACAAATCATCGCGATCAGTGCTTGGCTACGGAAGTAAGCATTGGCATAGTGACCAGTTACCTCACCCAGCTCCTCCATAAAGGGGCGAATACTCACTGGCATCATCTCCATAAACCCTTTCTGTATCTTTTCGTAATCGAGCATCAAGAAGACCAAGTAAAAGAGGAAGATATAGATCACTGCTCCACCAGCAATGAGGTTAAAGGTACTCTCAATCAGTCCCCACCCCTTCGTGAATATCTGCTCGATAGAGCCAAAGAGCTCCTGCATATTGATGCTACCCATCAGCTCCTCTAGCTTCTGGATCAGCTGACTACGGGAAGAGAGCTCCTCTGGTAGCAAGCTCAGCAGATAGGCACCGATATCATACCGCTTCAGCATCTCCCACCCTTTACTCACCTCATTGGTGATACTTGGTATAAGGACGGCGAGCAGACCTACCACCAGCCCAATCGTCACGAGCAGCACAATCGTGGTGGAGAGCCACCGTTTGCGTATCTTACACTTATCCTCCAAAAAGTGAAGGAGTGGTAGCATTAGGTAGGCCATTAGCCACGCGATGATGAGTGGAATTAGGAAATAGCTTATGCGGGCAATCAGCCATACCAAAGCTGCAAATATCAATAGGCCGAAGCCGATACGAGCAATACGGTCGCGAGTAAATGGTGTCCGAAAGAACACCTCTATCTGTCTTGGTTTCATAAAAATCGAAGGGGTCACCCCTATTTTGGTTATCTTTGCACAAAGATAGATAATTATGACGAAATACCGACCAACATTCCACAGACTAAGTAGCATCACCCTCATGCTACTGCTACTCCCCTTAGTGACCAAGGCACAAGGGGTCAAGACTCCAAGCGAACCAGCTGCTCTAGCTCGCTCCTTCTGGACCCTCTCAATACAAGAGGCAGAGAGTGGCAAAGAGCTGGTAGGCATCCGAAGCCACCACCTCGCCACCCCCGCGAGTACCATGAAGCTGGTCTCCACGGCTACTCTTTGGAGCCAAAGAGGCGGCGGGCTACGCATCCCAACAGAGATACGCACCACTGGCACTATTGCTCAAGGGAAGCTGGAGGGCGACCTCTACATTGTGGGGCACGGCGACCCCTCCATCGGCTCAAGGTACTTTTGGAATAGCGACCAAGACATTTTCTTTAAAGAGGTGGCCAAAGCGCTTAAGTCAAAAGGGATCACCCAGATCACTGGCAATATCATTGCCCTCTCGCCCTCAAGTGACTTCCAAGCCAATAACCCCCGCTGGATTGCCTACGATATGGGTAATGCCTACGCACCCGGCTTCTGGGGCCTTAATGCCTACGATAATAGCTACTCTCTCCACTTTACCAAGCATGGGGAGAGCTACCACACTACCCCCACCGTGCCTCAGCTCGAGCTACGGAAAGCCTACGAAGTCACCTCTAGTAGCCACCGCGACTCTCTCTATATATCGGCCTTTCCTCACCCCGATGGCAGCTACGATATCACAGGCACCTACCCTCAGCGAGTAGAGAAGCTGCGGATCCGAGGTGCCCTCCCCAATCCTCCACTATTTGTAGCCCACCACCTACAGGAGGTGCTCAAGGCACAAGGCATTGCCACCCAAGGCGAAGCTCGGGTAGTCCCCACCACGCCTGCAGAGAGCCAGCTCCTCTACACCTACCAATCGGCACCCCTCCGCACGCTTGTGCAGACTACCCTGCACTATAGCCACAACCTCTTTGCCGAAGGGTTGCTCCGGCAGCTCACTTGGGGCAAAACTCCCCTTCCAGGGCAAAATGCCACCCAAACGGCCGTCAATGAGGTACACCGCTACTGGACTAGCCGAGGCATCAATACCCGCGAACTGGAGATGATGGACGGCTCGGGGCTTTCGCCTGAAAATAGGGTCTCTGCCTACTTTCTTGCCACTATGCTCGGAAAGGTACACAGAGCCGACCCCACTGGTAGCTACCAAAGCCTACTCCCACGTGCAGGAATGGAGGGCACCCTCGTGCAGTTTCTCAAGGGCACTCCCCTTCAGGGCAAAGCCCGCCTCAAGAGTGGCACACTCCGTAATGTGGTCTGTTACGCTGGCTATGTAGAAATGGGTGGCAAAACCTACACCGTCGCCCTGATGGTCAATAACTTCTACGGCAAAGCCTCTACCGTCCGCAAGGCGATGGAAGAGGTTCTACTCGAGGCCTTTGGCTACTAAACAAAAGTAAGAATGAATGAATATACTAAAACAATAAGAACCAAGTACATGACTAGAAACTCTTACCAGCAACTAGCACTAACCATAGCACTCTTATTCGTCGCTACTCTATCGGGCTGTAAGTCGGCACAGATCACCAAACGAGCACGTGCGGAGAAGGTATCTACCACCTCCTCTGAATACCAAAAAATCACAGGCCATGAGCAGTATGCCGTTTCAAGTGACGAGCTATTCGGGATCTACCAAAAGGAGGGAAAGTACTACTTCGATATCCCCACAGAACTGATAGGGCGAGATATGCTCATCGTCAATCGCATCCTCACCGTGCCCCCACAGCTCAATGAAGCGGGTATCAATAAAGGGATCAATTACGAGAATACCCTCATTCGCTTGGATCTAGCAGAGGATAAGAAGCAACTCGTGATCCGCCATATTCAGCCACAGCCCAAGGCTCCTGAGGGAGATAAGCTTGGACTTTCCATAGCCGAAAACTTCGTGTCCCCTATTATGGGAAAGCTGAAGGTAAGTAGCTTCAGCAACGACAGCACATCGGTACTGGTGGAGGTGACCAAGCTATATGACGGCTCCTCAAGACTATTTAATAATCTCTTCGACCTCATTAGCGTAGGCGGTAGCCCCGATACAGAGCTCTCTCAGATCAAAAGAGCCACTGCCTTCAAGAATAATATCACCGTAGTTTCGGAGCTCACTACCAAGGTGGTAGAGCTACGTACCCCAGTGTACCTCACAGTAGAGGTAGCCTCCTCCATCCTTTTGCTCCCAGAGCAACTTATGGCAGGGCGTTACCTAAGCCCTAGGGTGGGCTACTTCACAGTGCCAGTGAGCTACTACGCCGATGCACAAAATAGCATCACCCACCGCGAACTGATCACCCGCTGGAGATTAGAGCCCTCGGATAAGGAGGCCTACCTACGTGGCGAACTCGTAGAGCCAGTAAAGCCCATTGTCTTCTACATCGACCCCGCCACACCCGAGCGGTGGAGAAAGTATATGAAGCAAGGGATAGAGGCTTGGCAAGTGGCTTTTGAGCGGGCTGGATTCAAGAATGCCATTATCGCTAGGGAAAGCTCGGAGGAGATCAATCCCGACGACCTCAGCTACTCCTCCATCACCTACATTGCTTCGGAGATGAAAAATGCCATGGGACCCTCTGTATACGACCCCCGCAGTGGCGAGATTATCCAAGCCGATATCATCTGGTGGCACAATGTACTGGAGATGCTACGTAATTGGATTATCTTACAGACTGGGGCACAAAATCTCAAGGCAGCAAGCTGGGACCTACCTGAGGATCTACTCGGTGATGCGATGCGCTTTGTCGCTTGTCACGAGGTGGGGCACTCTCTGGGATTACGGCACAATATGATCGCCTCAAGTGCTTATACCATTCAGCAATTGCGCGACCCACAATTCACCGCCAAAAATGGAACCGCCCCCTCCATTATGGACTATGCCCGCTTCAATTACATCGCACAGCCAGAGGATGGCGTCACACACTTCTCTCCAGAGATAGGACCCTACGACCTACTCGCTATAGAGTATGGCTACCGCTGGTATGGCGAAGGGGGTGCACGCAGCGAAGTAGCAGCTCTACAGCAGCTACTCGCCAAGCACACCGGACCACTATACCGATACAGTGAAGCTCAGGACACCCGTGATGCAATAGACCCTAGAGCACAGACCGAGGACCTCGGTGATGACCCTGTGGCCGCCTCCACTCTCGGCATTGCCAATCTCAAGCGATTAATGCCTCAGCTACTCAAGATCACTAAGAGCCAAGACCCCCACCAAGGGTATCGGGAGGTGGGAATCCTCTATAATGCCCTGATGAATCAGTGGAATACCTTTATCTACCACCCAATGGCACTGATCGGAGGGATCTACCTCGAGGAGACAGATCGCTCGCAGCAGACTCAGAATAGCTACAACTTTGTGCCAAAGGAGAAGCAGAGAGAGGCAGCGGAGTTTTTGATCCGTGAGAGTATCACCTCCACCGACTGGCTATTCAATGCCCCACTTCTACGCTATACCTTCCCCATCAAGAGTAGTCCGAGCGGCTATATTGAGCAATCTCCTACGCTGGTTCTGAAGAACGCACAGAGCTACATATTTTGGGATATGCTCTCCGATAACCGCCTCATACGTATGAGTGAGAATGAGTACATCCATGGGAATAAAGCCTTCAAGGCTACAGAGCTGACCGATATGCTCTACAAAGCAGTATTCGGAAAGAGTGAGCGAGGAGAAGCACTGGACGTACGTGACCGATTTGTACAGAAAGGACTGGTAGATGCGCTGCTACAGAGTGTC
Organism: Porphyromonas somerae DSM 23386; assembly: GCF_000372405.1. Lineage (GTDB taxonomy): Bacteria > Bacteroidota > Bacteroidia > Bacteroidales > Porphyromonadaceae > Porphyromonas_A > Porphyromonas_A somerae. The sequence continues at coordinate 9,859 of NZ_AQVC01000001.1, forward strand.
TCCACAAGTAAGGTAACTAAGAAAAATAGCCTTGCCCTCACAGATGAAGAGGCTCGCTTTGCCACAGAGTCGGTAAGGAGTATCAACTTCAATGGCTCCCTAGCCGATCGCATCTCCGACGCAATCTCTATCAAGAGAGAGCTACTCCTCAGGATACGCAAGACCATCGGCCGTCAGAGCCAGACCAAAGACCCTACCCTCAGAGGACACTACCAGGATCTTATCATCAGAATAGATAATGCCTTAGAGCAATAACTCAAAGACCAAGCAAAACATGAAAAGAATACTAGCACTAGCTTTATTGCTACTCGCTACACTACCACTATCGGCACAGCAATTGCGTACCATCAGTGGTAAGATTACAGAGGTCGGCACCAATGAACCACTCATAGGGGCCAGTGTCTTTATCGCACCTAGCCAGACTCAAGCTAAGGACTACAACCCTCAAGGAGTGGTTACGGACATAGACGGAGACTATAAATTTACACTCCCCGCCTCGGTAAAGGAGGTAATCGTGAGCTTCATTGGCTTTAGAGAGCAAGTCATCACACTTACTCCAGGACAAAATGTCTACAATATTGTCCTCGAAGAGGATAGCCAAACCCTAGGAGAGCTAGTGGTGACTGGCTACCAAAAGATAGAGAAGCGCAAACTGACCTCCTCTATCACAACGATAGATGCCGATGAGATAAAGCAGGTAGGGGTGCCAAGTGTGGATCAAATGCTCCTCGGACAAGCCGCCGGTGTGGTGGTAACGCCTATGTCGGGTGCTCCTGGTGCACAGGCTCAAGTACGTATCCGTGGTACAGTATCGCTGAGTGGCTCCTCTGAGCCACTATGGGTACTCGATGGAATCCCACTTGATGGCGACATGGTACCGAAGAATATTGGCGACCAAGATGTCCTAGACCAATTACATAATAGCTCTATCGCAGGGCTCAATCCGGCCGACATTGCAGATATCACGATTCTTAAGGACGCAGCAGCGACGGCTATCTATGGGGCTAGAGCGGCCAATGGCGTTATTGTCATCACCTCCAAGCGTGGAAAGGAGGGGAGGATGCGCATCAACTTTAATGCCGATGCCTTCTTTACTGCTCGTCCTGATGGCTCTCGACTCAACCTCCTCAATAGCGATGAGAAGGTGTCACTGGAGCTGGACCTCCTCAAAAACCCACTTCACTCCTATCGCTCCAATCATGGCGATGTGGCTCGGATCATAGAGGCAGCTGGGCTCACCGACGCATACAAAGCAGAGGGGCTCTCGGCACTGTCACCAGAGGTTGCTCAGCAGATAGATGCCCTTAGGGGTAAGCAGACCGACTGGTTTAAGGAGATCTACGAACCAACGTTCAACCAACAATATGGACTAAGCCTCTCTGGAGGTACCGAACGATTTAATTACTACACCAGCTTCGGCTACTACGATGAGAAGGGAACCACCAAAGGCACCGCCTTTAAGCGTTACAACGTCACTGCCAATACCGACTATAAGCTATCAGAGAAGGTCACCGTTGGTCTCAGTCTATTTGCCAATCAGACCGACCGCAACTCCTATCTCGCCGAGAGTGAATTCTCCAATCCACAGCGGTATACCCGCAATGTCAATCCCTACAGAGAGCTCTACGATAGTGAGGGTAACTACATATACGACCCCGACGTAACCCTCTCCGACGACAAGCAGATCCCCTTCAACTACATGGAGGAACTCAATAATACCAATTACACGCTCAAGAATCAATCCCTCAAGGCAGTGGCAGATCTGGAGTGGAAGATTCTGCAACCCCTTCGCTTTACTAGCCAACTGGGTATTCAGATAGAGAGCAATACCACTGAGAAGAGTGGCACAAAGGAGTCGTTCTTTGCACGTAGCTATCATAATTCAGCGATGTACAAGGGTAAGAGCTTCTTGCCAGAGGGTGGGATTATCCAAAACTGGCACGACTCCTTTTTCCAATACAATTGGAAGAATCAGCTATTCTACTCACAACGATTCCAAGATCGCCACGACCTCGACGTAATGGCAGGCATGGAGCTGAGACGCAATAATACCACTGGCATTCACTCTAAGGGCTTTGGCTATGATGAGCGTACGCTAACCACTAAGCCGGTAGTATTCCCCGAGGGGCTTTCGGCCTCTACGGCCAATAACTCTAGATTTGCACCTTACCGCAAGCAGATCTATGAAAACGCCTTTGTATCATTCTTCTCTACCCTCTCCTACACCTACGACAATCGGTACACCCTCTTTGCTAGTTTACGCTACGATGGCTCGAACCTCTTTGGCGTAGATCCAAAGTATAAGTACCTACCACTTTGGTCGTTCTCAGGTGCATGGAACGTCAATCGTGAGCAGTGGATGCAAGGCCTCACATGGCTCTCCAACCTGAAGCTAAGAGCCTCCTATGGTATTCAAGGTAATGTGGATAAGAATACCTCTCCCTTTGTGAAGGGTGAGTGGCGTACCACCTCCTTCTTTAACGGGATCAATGAGGATATCATCACCGTGCTCTCTCCCCCTAATCAAAAGCTAAGATGGGAGAAGACGACCACCAGCAATATAGGTCTGGACCTTGGGCTACTCGATAACCGCATCTCACTAATTCTGGACTACTATTACCGCAATAGTGACGACCTCATCAGCGTTCGCAGTCTACCGAGGGAGAATGGTTTTGACTTCGTTAACCTCAACTGGGGTGAAGTAGAGAACCGTGGTTGGGAGTTGGCACTATCCACCACCAATATCAAGACAAAGGATTGGACGTGGACCACCACCCTCAACCTTTCACAAAACCGCTCAAAGGTACTGAGGTATAATGTACGCGATAATGACTATACGCCATCACTGGAGGGGTATCCTGTTAATGCCCTATTTGTAATTCCAACCGCTGGAATCGACAAGAATGGACTGATGACCTTTAGGGGTGCCGATGGTGAAGTAAAGAATTATCAAGAGCTATTCAAACTCTCAAAGGGGGCCTTTGGTGATGTGATCAGTAATATCACTCCAGCAGAGTTCCGGAGCCTCTTCCGCTATGTGGGAGACCGCGACCCTAAGCTCACTGGTGGCTTGAGCAGCACGCTTCGCTACAAGTCGGTGGATCTATCGATCTATTCCAACTTCTTCATCAATCGTTGGGTGACCCGTACCCCCTTCTACCATCCTACAAAGGTGGACCCAGGGGTGAATTATTCCCGTGACATCCTAGATGTATGGAGTCCAGATCATACTCCTGGCCAATATCCGAAGCTACTCGGCAGTGGCACCACGACGGAGATGGAGGAGTACGCACGGGAGTGGATGGGAGGTTACGACCCAGCTATTACCTACTCTCAGTACGATATTTGGGCGAAGCGGATCAGCTACTGGCGCTTCAGCAGTATCCGACTAGGGTACACGCTCCAAGGCGAGGAGGTAGGAAGTGACCTCTTCCAGCAGATTCGTCTGACCGCCGAGATACGTAATCCATTTGTGATTAGCAGCGACTACTCAGGTTATTTCGACCCAGAGACCTACGGAAATATATACTCACAGCCAGTAGCACGAACCTACTCAGTGGGTATCAATATCACCTTTTAATAGTAACTCAAGCATATGAATAAGCAACTAAAATACTTACCAATACTACTGCTACTCACGATGCTCTGGAGCTCGTGCGACAAGTACTTGGATATCGTGCCTCGTGGGCAGGTGATTCCGGAGACGACGGAGGAGCAGCGAGCTCTGCTCAATCAGGGCTACAATGCCTTTCCACGCCACAAGGAGCTACTCACGATGCGTGGACTGCAGGTGACACCGAATATCGACCCTTATGGTCTCTCGGGCTTCCCCGCCTACCGCAATATCTACACTTGGCAGGATGGAGCGGATACTAAAGGGCAAACGGAGGAGTATGCCTATGGGAGCTTCTACACAGTGATCTTTTACTGCAACTCTATTATCCAAGAGGTAACCCCGAAGGATGAAGTGCTGTCACAGATCGTAGGGGAGGCCTATCTTCTACGCGCCTACTCCTACTTTGAGTTGACCAATATGTATGGTCCTAAGTACAGTGAAGGAGCACGCAACACTAAGGTGGTGCCCATCAATAGCACGATAGATATTGAGCAGACTTTCCCGAAGGCAACGCTCGGTGAACTATACGACCAGATTGAGGCGGACCTAAAGCAAGCAGAGAAGTACCTCAAGACAACTCAATGGAGTGAGCCAAGGTACAAGTACAGGGGCTCTAGAGAGGCCCTCTTTGCCATCGCCTCAAGGATATCGATCTACAAAGGGGAGTGGTCGGAAGTGCTAGAGGAGTGCCAAAAGGTACTGGGAATCAGCAAGGATCTCGCCGACCTTAATAAGGGCGAAGCAAAGGAGTTCTTGCTACCTACGCACTACCAATCTTCAGAAAACATCTGGGCATTGGAGGAGCTATTTGGTCAGACCATCCGTGAATTTGCCTTTGTGGAGCAGGGGTACTTTGATAGCTTTACAGAGGGCGACCTTAGGAAGAAGTACTACTTCACGGAGCTCACGGATATGAATACGTGGGAGTCTAAGCCTGGGCAGAATAAGATACTAGGGAAGGACTACCGCCCTACAATCCGCCGAGCAGAGATCTACCTCAATGCTGCAGAGGCAGCAGCAAGGCTGGGCAAGGCGGAGGAGGCCAAGCAATATCTCTCTGCCCTCCTCACGAAGCGATACACGGCAGAGGCTCTGGCAACCCGTATGGCGGAGCTACAGCCCCTCACTGGAGAGGCTCTGGTGCAAGAGATTCTACTAGAGCGCCAAAAGGAGCTAGGCGTAGAGGGTCATGAGTGGTACGACTACAAGCGGACAACTCAGCCAGCACTCTCCAAGGTGGTAGAGGGTAAGGAGTACCATCTCCAGCAAGGCGATGCTCGCTATGTACTCCGCATTCCGCTTTCAGCTCAGGAAGCTAATCCCCAGCTAGTTAAGTAAACAGTATACAGAAGATAGATAGAGAGGAGCACCTTGAAGGTAAAAAATTGGATAGGTACCCGAGTATTGTTCCTTTAGTCCTGTGAGGAGGCTTCCATTCGGGGGGCACCGCACAGGACTAAAGGTTTAAAGTCAACATAAAGCTGGACTAACAACAATGCAATCGTCAGGGGGGAAACACTCCAATTATCAAAAAATAGGTATCTTTGAGGCGTAAAACAAAGGATACCAATTGAATGGACGACCAAACAGTAAATGCTATCCGTCTGGTAGGCTATGTGGGGAAGGAGCCCAACATACGGTGGTACGACCCTACCACCTGTGCTGTACGCTTCTCACTCGCTACACATGCCCCTACCCATCTCACCGAGGAGGCACTGGAGTGTAGCGGAGAGGTGACCGATTGGCATAGGATTATCTGTTATCGGGCACTCGCAGAGGAGGTAGGTACCAAGCTACTCCCTGGGGATCTGGTGGAGGTGTCGGGGCGGCTGACCTATACACGTAGCTACAATAAGCAGGGGCAGTTTACCACGCATACCTTTATCATCGCCAAGGAGATCGCCCTTCTTAAGAGAAAGGAGGTGGCCACTACTACCCCAACGGAGAAGAAGGTACAAGAGCGATACGGCCACCTCTTTGAGGAGCTAGAGAAAAATCCCGATGGGCTACCCTTTTGATTGAGCACACAACCGCTAATAATATAGACCAATAGATATTTTGGACGACCCGAGTTATTTATCCAGTTTATTCGAAGGTGTAGTGACCTATCCCATCACCACACCAGTGATCATTGCACTCATCCTAGCACTTATTTGCTTGGTATTGAGTGGTTTCTTTTCAGGCTCGGAGGTGGCCTTTTTCTCACTCCGCCCCAAGGATATTGAGCAGCTCGAGGAGAACTCAGAGAAGCGAGAGAAGCAGGTGCTAGAGGCACTTGCCAATTCGGACTACCTACTCGGCACTATCTTGGTGATGAATAACTTCGTGAATATTGCCATCACCATGCTCACGAGCTATGCCGTGAGCCGACTCTTTGACTTCGGCGAGGCACAGACTTTGGGCTTTATAGTACAGGTGATCGGTATCACCTTTTTGGTCCTCCTTTTTGGTGAGATCATCCCTAAGGTCTACTTCCAAAACCACGCCCTTGCGGCTACGAAGTTTATGATTGGTCCGCTCCGACACCTGATGAAGGTGACTCAGCCAATCGTCCACCTCCTAGTGAAGATAGGAGCCGGAGCCACTAAGCCCTTTATCAGTAAGGAGAGCAAGGTGACGGAGAGCGATCTCGAGCGGGCTATTGCCCTGACCACCGACGACCAAGAGGAGCAACAACTCCTCCATGGGATTGTCCGTTTTCATCGCAAGACGGTCAATGATGTGATGACTCCCCGTATGGATATTGTGGCGGTAGACCTTGAGGATAGCTTTCAGAGTGTCAAGGAGCTGATTGTGGAAAAAGGGTACTCTCGAATGCCTGTCTACGATGAACGGATCGATAATATCAAGGGAGTCCTCTATGCCAAAGACCTACTCTCGCACCTCTCGGAGGGCGATGACTTTGCGTGGCAACCGCTGATTAGGGAGCCTTTCTTTGTGCCAGAGAGCAAGCGGATCAATAGTCTACTAGAAGAGTTTAGGACCGAAAAGATTCATCTCGCCATAGTGGTGGATGAATTTGGTGGCACTAGCGGACTAGTGAGCATGGAGGACCTACTTGAGGAGATCGTGGGGGAGATTGAAGATGAATACGATACCGATGAGGAGGTGCTCTACACGGAGCAACCTGATGGGAGTATTCTATTCGACGCCAAGATAGGGATTGTGGACTTCCTGCGTATCACCGGAGTGCCCGACTACAAGGAGATCGAGGAGGAGATGGAGGAGGTGGACACCCTTGGTGGAATGCTACTGGAGGCAAAGGGCGACTTCCCTACAGTGGGTGAGGAGATCTATATCCGCAAACACCGCATTGTGGTGCGTGAAATGGGGCGCCGACGTATTAGCAAGGTGCAGTTTTATCCCGACACTGAGGGCGAAGCAGAAGCAGAGGAATGAGCCCGAAGGTGCTGATCTTTCTCACGCCGATAGAGCAGGAATTGGAGCGAGGAGAGGCGGTGCAAAGGGCGAAACAACGGGTACTTTCCTCTCCTATTTCATATACTACTAAGGGGCGACCAAGGCTGGAGGAGCACCCCGATTGTGCCCTCTCAATCTCGCACTCTCAGCACTGGCTGGCAGTGGCTATCGGACCGCTAGGAACACCACTAGGCATTGATGTAGAGGAGAAGGCCCAGCAGGCTGAGCGGACCTTGCCACGCTATAGCACCGCTGAGGAGCAAACCCTTCTAAAGAAGTACGGACTTCCACCAATACAACTCTGGACCGCCAAAGAAGCGGTCTACAAAGCCCATTCGGAGCAGCTTTCCAAAGGCATCAACCAGATAGAGATGGTCTCCCCTACCCTCTGCATCGCTACCACCGACAGCGGAGAGCAGTTGCCTCAATCCGTCCATTCCCAATACCTAGCAATAGAAAAGCTCTACCTCACCGTCGCCACCGACATTGAGATAGAGCTCCGAACCGTCTAAATTCAAAGGATAAGGACCTCCTTGGAGGTCCGATTTGTTGTAGCCCCCGTGTCGGAGGGCATAGCCCGAACGACCGGGGGTAATAGACACCATATATATAAAACGACCCCTTGCGGGTCGGACAGCCTTTTCTAGGATTACTTGTCCGACCCGCAAGGGGTCGTAAGATAACGCTCCTCAATTTCTCCCCCATTCATCGGGCTACGCCCTTGAATGGGGGCTACGACAAATCGGACCTCTGCGAGGTCCTTTGCAGTGGAACCCAGCGTGCAAAGTCGTTACTTCAGTGGGTTTTCGCCGAGGAAACGCTCCGCCGTCATCGCAGCTTTACAGCCACTACCTGCAGCGGTAATCGCTTGGCGGAAGTGAGGGTCAGCCACATCACCAGCAGCAAAGACGCCCTCTACATTGGTATTAGGCATACCGTCCTTCGTGAGGATATACCCTTGCTTATCGAGCTCAATCTGCCCACCGAGGAAGTCGATGTTAGGCTTGTGCCCGATGGCGAGGAAAAAGCCTTGGACTGGTAGGTCATAACGCTCCTCATTCGCCTCGCCCTTGTTCTTCACCACATGGACACCAGCGACGCCATTCTCCCCATAAAGTCCTTCGGCCTGTTGCTTCCAGAGCACTTCAATATTCTCCTTCTTCAGCACACGGTCCTGCATCACCTTTGAGGCACGTAGCTCATCACGACGCACCATGAGGTAGACCTTCTTACAGATCTGAGAGAGGTAAAGAGCCTCCTCGCAAGCGGTATCTCCACCACCTACCACAGCCACATCCTGACCACGGTAGAAGAAACCATCGCAGGTGGCACAACCGCTAACGCCCATACCCATATACTTCTGCTCATCGGGCAGACCTAGGTACTTGGCACTTGCACCAGTGGCGATGATGATGCTCTCGGCAATAATCTCAGAGTCGCCACCATTGATCTCCACCTTAAACGGACGCTTTGAGAGGTCGAGCTTTGTCACCTCACCATCACGCATATCGGTGCCGAAGCGCTCTGCCTGCTTTTTGATATCCATCATCATCTGAGTGCCATTCACCGCCTCGGGATAGCCAGGGAAGTTCTCCACATCAGTGGTAGTAGTCAATTGCCCGCCTGGTTGCATTCCCTCCACTAGCACGGGAGAAAGATTGGCCCTTGAGGCATAGATCGCCGCAGTATATCCTGCTGGTCCGCCCCCTATGATGAGTAGCTTCGTCTTGATTGTTTCCATATCTCTATATCTTATTAGTCATTAAACAGTTACCTTAAATCTATAACCGCCACCCCTGGGAGTTTGTTCGCATCAAAGCGAAAGAAGCCCTTCTGCTTCATCTGAGCCGTGGCACTCTGCCGTAGCTTAGTCACCTTCAGCACAATCGGCACCGATACACTCCTCTGCTTCACACGCATAGAGAGCGGTTCGCACTGGCTATTGAGGTGCACCTCTAGCCACTCTATCTCCTCCTTCTGCTTAGGGGTCGCCTTGATGGTCGTCACCGCCCCTGTAGTCGACTCCTTGAGGTTAAAGGTCTTGGCAGAAATACGGTTAAGGTTGAGCAGAGGATTGAGCTCTAGTAGGTCCTCCCTATAAGGCTGGGTAAGATTGACCTCCCCATTCTGCGGAATGTAGACCCACAGGTTACCCCCTTGGTGCCACGCACGTATCGAAGGGCTCTCCAGGCAAAAGTCCTCGCCTAGTGCATAGTAACTTCCCTGCTCACTATCCTCGCCAATCGTCAGCTGATACTCTATCTGTAGCCCTTTAGAGGCATCTAAATATCGCTTTGCTTTTTGTAGCGTCTGCTCCTGTGCTTCGGCCGAAAAGGCAAATAACAGTGGAAGTAACGCCAGTAGCCATCTCCTTATACCCATCATCCTTACTTTCTATTGTCTTCAAAAAACTGCTCCAACTGCTCCTCCGTAGTGATGAGAAGCTCACGTGGCTTATTGCCATCAGCACCCGAGATAATACCCGCATGCTCCAACTGCACCATAATACGAGAGGCACGGTTGTAACCCACTCCAAATATCTGCTGAATGTAGCTCGCCGAAGGGCGGTTATCCAGCACAATCCTACGGGCAGCCGCCTCAAAGAATTCGTCCCAATTACTAGGATCTAGTTCGCCAGTAGCCAGAGAACCAGCGAGGACACTACCCTCAGGCTTCACCTCGGGTAGTTCATACGCCTCCCTAAACCCTCTCTGGTCAGAGATAAACTTCACCAAGCTATTCACCTCAGGGGTATCTACAAAGGCACACTGCACACGGGTGAGGTCGTTGCCCGTAGTGAAAAGGCTATCCCCACGGCCAATCAGACGATTAGCCCCTTGAGCATCTAGGATAATCTTAGAATCAATACCCGAAGAGACCTTAAAGGCAAGTCGCCCTGGGAAGTTAGCCTTAATAGCACCGGTAATAATTGACGCCATGGGTCGCTGCGTAGCGATAATCGCATGGATACCCACCGCTCTCGCCTTCTGTGCTAAGCGGGTGATCGGTGCCTCGATCTCCTTACCTCCCGTGAGCATCAAGTCGCCATACTCATCAATGATCAGCACAATGTAGGGAAGGAACTTATGCCCCTTCTCCGGATTGAGCAGCCGTTGCTTAAACTTCTGATTGTACTCCTTGATATTCCTCACATGCGCCGACGAGAGTAGCTCATAGCGGTCGTCCATCTCCACACAGAGCGATTCCAGCGTCCCTTGCACTCGCTTAGGGTCGGTGATGATCACCTGATCCTCATTGGGTAGCTTCGCCATATAGTGCTTCTCAATCTGCCGATAAGGGCTAAACTCCACCATCTTAGGGTCCACCATCACAAACTTCAGTTCCGAAGGGTGAAGCTTGTAGAGCAAAGAGGTGATAATAGCATTCAGACCCACCGACTTACCTTGGCCCGTTGCTCCCGCCACCAGAAGGTGCGGTGTCTTGGCAAGGTCAAAGACAAAGACATCATTAGTGATCGTACGCCCGAGCGCCACTGGCAAGGCCGCGGTACTCTCGGCAAACTTCTTGGAGAGAATCACCGAACGCATACTCACCACCTGAGGCTTTTTATTTGGCACCTCCATACCGATCGTCCCCTTGCCCGGCATCGGTGCAATGATACGAATCCCCATCGCCGAAAGGCTCATAGAGATATTATCCTCCAGTCCACGGATACGAGAGATATGGATGCCCTCCTCTGGCACCACCTCATAGAGCGTGATGGCAGGGCCCACCGTGGCACTAATCGACTTAATCCCTATCCTGAAGCTCTCCAGAGTAGTGGTGATCAGCCGCTTATTCTGCTCTATCTCCTCCGTATCTATCTCCTCATTTTGCTGCTCGTACTTCTTGAGGAGGTCGGCCGAAGGCATCTCAAAGCCAGCCAGCTCTAGGGTAGGGTCATACTCCCCCTGCTCCTCCACCAGTTGCTTGGCACGTAGCTCGGCGCTGGTCACCTCGTCCTGCATGCTACGGTTGTCCATCACCACCATATCCACCCCATCTCCCGCTTCACTCCTGTGGATGATAGGGGCAGGCCGAGGCATCGGAGGTGCTGGTGCCTCCTCTGGCTCCAAGGTAATCGTGATAGGGGCTTGAGGCGTCTCTTCTTCTTCCTCCTCCGCCAATTCACTCGTTTCAGAAGGGGCTACATAGGGATCCTCAGGAATATCCTCAAGGAGCTCTCCCTCGTCATCGCCATCGTCCACCGACTTATTGCGTCGAAACCACGATAGCAGCCCCTTTCGCTTAGGCGCTTCGTCACTCTTCACACCAGTGCGCTTCGCCTCTGCCCAACGGTTGTACTTGGCACGAATCCCCTGGAAAAATAGAAATTGCACCAGCAAGAGGGTCAGGATAATCACCAGCCAAAGGCCAAAACCTCCTACCCTCATCTCTAGCCAAACCCGCACCGTCTCCCCTAAAATGCCACCTGGGTAAAAGAAAAAACTAGCTGCGATAGGACGGAATATAGTAGCAGAGAAGAGCGACGTCCAAAAGGTAGCAATAGTGGAAAAGATGATCAACTTCGGGTAATTGACCTTTGCAGGCCCTAGCAAGCCAAGACCCATAGCGAGGAGAAGGATGATCACAAAAATCACCCCTATCCCTACCCACTCATTCACCATAAGATGCATCAGATGCATCCCTACCACCCCACTACTTCCCTGCATCGCCTCGGCCTGAGCTGCCACATCGGCAAGGTCGGGATCGAGCAACACACTCTGGTCCGCAGACCCCTCAAAGAGATAGGTGACAAAGGCATAGAGCATAAAAAGACCCAGACCAAAGAGTAGCAAACCAATGGAGACGGGGAGCATACGCTCCTTACCCATCATGCCCCTGAAGAAACGACCTGCTCGCTCCCTCAGACTACCCCCTAGTTCAATCTCTTCACCCGACCGACTACGGCGGTTCTCCACCGGTTTCTCCCTAACGATCCTCTTCTTGCTCATCAACTCAATACAATAATATTATACTCTGCAAACTTACCCAAATCCTAGCACAATAACCCCACCCCCGCTCCGCAAAAATTTGCTGTAGCCCCATTTCAGGGCAACCCGCCCCGAGCCCGATGAATGGAAGGGAGGAGGGTAAATAAGGCGACCACCCCAACCCTACGACCTCCCGCAGGGGAGGTCGGACAACCAAATCTAGAACCCATCATTTTGTCTCAATGTGTCTACATTTTCAGGAATAGAGGAGACGGAGTGTCTACACACTCAGGAATGCGATGATATACCGTCCATATATTCCGCATAGGGTGCGGAATGCATTCCGTATGCGTGCGGAACGTATTCCGTAGCCCTGCGGAATCCATTCCGCACGCATACGGAATATAGGGTTGATACCAGAAGAGATTATTAAATAAACGAACGACACCACTTAGCGTAAGGACCTCTGCCGAGGTCCTTTAGATACCCCACTAAAAACTATACGGGAGCCCTCTTGAATGCGTTGCCCTTTCATCACAGCTTCGCTTGATTAGGAGTTTACCTAGAAAAGTGGTAACTTCGCTATCAAAATCAGAGGAACAGTATGGAGGTAGACGAACGATACGAGCGGGAGGACTTAGCCGAGGCACTGAGGGTGCTGGAGGCGGGTGGGGTGATCCTTTACCCTACCGATACGATTTGGGGCATTGGTTGTGATGCGACAAACGAGGAAGCGGTGCGGAAGGTCTTTGAACTAAAGCACCGAGCAAGTGCCAAGGCACTGATCTCTATTGTAGATAGCTCGGCCAAGTTGCAAGGACTTATGGCGGAGGTGCCTGAGATCGCTTACGACCTGATTGAGGCAAGCCCTACCCCACTCACGGTGATCTACCCTGGGGTGCATGGATTGGCACCCAACCTTTTGGCAGAGGATGGGAGTGCGGGGATCCGAGTGGTGGAGCGTGAGCCTTTCTGTAGGGATCTTTGCCTAAGATTTAAGAAGCCAATTGTGAGCACCTCTGCCAATGTCTCAGGCGCACCTAGTCCGGCACACTTTGGAGAGATCTCTCAAGAGATACTCGAGGGGGTGGACTATGTAGTGAAATATCGACAAGGCGATAGGAGGCCTGCCACTGCCTCGAGCATCATCAAGCTGGAGGTGGATGGACAATTCAAGGTACTCAGATAGGATGAGCAAGGAGCATAAGTCGGTGCTAAGGATTTTGGAGTGGCGCGAAAAGCACATTCCAGAGCAGATCTTTATCCTGATACTTGCCTTCGTGATTGGGGTACTCTGCTCATTTTCAGCTGCGATCCTGAAGGGGTCGATCCATTGGATTGCAGACCATGCCGCCTCCATTTCGGAGGTCGACGACCTCTATATCGGTTACCTGATCACGCCGGTGGTGGGTGTATTTCTTACCTACCTCTTTGTGAAGTACATTGTGCGTGATGATATCAGCCACGGCGTCACTAAGATTCTCTATGCCCTTAGCCAGCGTAAGAGCCGGCTGAAGCCACACAATATGTGGAGTTCTATTGTTGCCTCTTCTATCACCATCGGCATGGGTGGTTCGGTAGGTGCAGAGTCGCCTATTGTGATGACTGGTTCGGCGATCGGGAGCAACATCGGTCGCTTTTTTCACCTAGAGCATAAAAACCTAATGCTCCTCTTGGGGTGCGGTGCAGCGGGGGCGGTAGCGGGGATATTCAAGGCACCGATCACGGGACTTATCTTTGTGGTGGAGGTGTTGCTGATGGACCTCACCCTCACCTCTGTACTACCGCTACTTATCTCCTCGGTAACCGCTGCCTCTTTCTCTTACCTGATCTTTGGTACCGAGGCACAGTTTGCCTACGAAGCGACAGAGGCCTTTACACTCGGTAGGATGCCGTGGGTGATCGTACTAGGAGCTCTTTGCGGACTCGCCTCGCTCTACTTCACCAAGATCTCCTTTGGGCTGGAGCGCAAGCTGAAAGGGATGACACACTATTGGGAGAGGTTTCTGGTCTGCGCGGCGATCCTCAGCACGCTAATATTTTTGCTTCCCCCACTCTACGGTGAGGGGTATAACTCTATCAGCACGCTGATTAGTGCCGAGCCACAGCGGGTGATGCAAGGCTCTTTCTTTGAGAAGTTGACCGGCACCACGTGGGCACTTCCCCTCTTCTTGACATTAGCGGTACTGGCAAAGGTTTTTGCCACGGTGGCGACCAATGCGGGTGGCGGAGCCGGCGGTGTCTTTGCGCCTAGTCTCTTTGTGGGTGCACTGGTGGGCTTTGCCTTTAGCTATGTAATGAATATCTCGGGTCTCAATATCTACCTCCCTACCGACAACTTTGCCCTCATGGGCATGGCGGGGGTAATGGCAGGGGTGATGCATGCCCCGCTGACGGGTACCTTCCTCATCGCTGAGCTGACAGGTGGGTACAATCTATTTCTCCCCCTTCTGGTGGTCTCCACCACTGCCTATGGTACGATTAAGCTCTTCCTACCCCACAGTATCTACTCGCTACGGTTGGCGGAGGAGGGGAAACTGCTGACGCACAATAAGGATAAGGCGGTGATGACGCTGATGCAGGTGGATCACGTGATTGAAAACGACTTTAGTATCCTTTCGCCCGACATGACGCTGGGCGATACGGTGCGTATCTTTGGCGAGAGTAAGCGCAATATTTTCCCAGTGGTGAATGACAAGGGACGTATGGTGGGGATGGTGCTACTGGATAATATCCGCAACATCATGTTCCGACCCGAGCTCTACGACCGCTTCAAGGTGGCGACCTTTATGGTTTCGCCCGAAGCACGTGTGGTGGTGGGGATGAGTATGGATGAGGTGATGAAGCTCTTTGATGATACGAGGGCTTGGAACCTCCCTGTGGAAGACGAGGAGGGGAAGTACCTCGGCTTTGTCTCTAAGTCGCAGATATTCAACCAATACCGCGAGGTACTGAATGATAACTTTGGAGGAGATTAAGAATAAGATGAAGATAGTATATTTCGGAACTCCCGACTTTGCCAGCTATATCCTACAGTATATCCTTGAGCAAGGGGCAGAGGTGGTAGGAGTGGTGACCAATCCCGATAAGCCGGCTGGGCGAGGGCATAAGCTACGTCCTTCGGCAGTGAAGGAGGTGGCGATGAAGTATTGCCCTAACGTGCCTATCCTACAGCCTGAGAACTTACGTGACGAAGGGTTTCATGCCGAGCTCAAGGCACTCGGAGCCGACCTATTTATTGTGATTGCTTTTAGGATGCTCCCCCGTGAGGTGTGGGCGATGCCCCGCTTGGGCACGTTTAACCTCCACGCCTCTCTACTCCCGCAGTATCGAGGGGCGGCACCTATTCAGCATGCGATCCTTAATGACGAGAAGGAGACGGGGGTGACTACCTTTCTCCTGAATGAGGGCATTGATGAGGGCAATATTTTACTACAAGAAAAGGTGCCCCTCACTCCCGAGGAGACAGGGGGCTCGCTCCACGATAAGTTGATGCAACTGGGTGCGGAGGTGACCTTCAAAACCATACAGGGATTGGAGCAAGGAACCCTCTCCCCTAAGCCTCAACCAAAGGTGGAGGGGCTTCGCTATGCCACTAAGATATTTAAGGAGGACCGGCTCCTCAGCTTTCAGCAAGAGTCGGCACACGCTATAGCTTTACGGATTAGGGCTATGAGCCCCTACCCCTCGGCGATTGCCACACTGGGGGAGGAGGAGATCAAGGTCTTCAAGGCAACCCCTTGCCCTTCGCTACAAGGGCTACAGCCCGGGGAGTATCGGGTGACGAAGGAGTCGGTGGTGGTGCAGTGCACTGAAGGGGCTGTGGAGCTGTGGGAGGTACAATTTCCCAATAAGCGACGCACCACTATCCATGATTACCTCCTCGGCAATAGTCTTCCCGAGGGCGGGCGATTTATTTAGTTATTTACACATTAGAATATGGTTAATCTACTTCTCAACATTGTTTGGTGGATCTGTGGCGGATTGGCTTCGGCCTTGGAGTACTTCACCGCAGGATTGATCTTTTGCGTCACCATTATTGGCATTCCACTCGGCAAGCAATCTTTCAAACTAGGGATGGTGATGCTCTTTCCCTTCGGGAGTGAGGTAACGCCTTCAAGTCGCAACCCAATTGGGCTACTTGGTAATATCCTTTGGGCAATATTTGCGGGCATCTGGATCGCTATTACCCACGTAGCAATAGGGCTGCTCCTTTGTATCACCATCGTAGGTATTCCTTGGGGAACAAAGCACTTCAAGATGGCTAAGGTGGCTTTGGCTCCTTTCGGACGCGAAATCATTATTAACCCCTGATGTTGCGGAGCAAAGGTGCCATAGGGGTCTTTGACTCGGGATATGGAGGGCTCACCGTACTTGGGGAGCTACGTAAGTGGTTGCCCCAGTACGACTACCTCTACCTCGGGGATAATGCTCGTGCCCCTTATGGGTCACACTCCTTTGAGTTAATCTACCACTACACTCGCCAAGGGGTGGCTTATCTATTTAGTCAAGGCTGTCCGCTGGTGATCCTCGCCTGCAACACCGCTTCGGCACGAGCCCTCCGGCAGTTGCAGATGTGCGACCTTCCCAATAGTTCCGACCCTACGCGGCGGATCCTTGGGGTGATACGTCCGACGGTGGAGTACCTCGGCCGATGTACTGAGCAACAACCGATGCAGGTGGGACTGGTGGCAACAGAAGCAACCGTTGCGAGCCACTCCTATCAGATTGAGATGGAAAAGTATGCTCCCAACGCCCACCTGGTGCAAAAGGCAACGCCCCTTTGGGCGGCCCTTGTGGAGCGTGGAGAGATTGATGACAATGTGGGGGTCAATTACTTTATTCAGCGTGACCTCTCGCTTCTCCAGAGTGCAGCACCAAAGATGGAGGCACTGATCCTCGCCTGCACTCACTATCCGCTTCTGCTCCCTAGGATAAAGCAAGCACTTCCTAAGGAGATCCAAGTGATCGCCCAGGGCGAGATCGTGGCTCACTCTCTCCTCGACTACCTACGGCGACACCCAGAGATGGAGGAGCGACTCACCACCAACGGCGAGGCTCGCTACGCCACTACCGAGGCCGACCACCGCTTTGCCACCATGGCCGACTACTTTATGCAGGAGACGGTTTCCCCCGATCAAGTCACCCACATCTCCCTCACCTAGCTGTGGCATTTATTGGGGAGGATAGGGAGAGATAAAATGGTATCTTTGTAGATATGAAAGAGAAAGGGCTACAGAAGCGACGCGATTGGCGCCAGTTATTGCAAATGGCGAAGACCTTTTTCCTCATTGGTGGCTTTACCTTTGGGGGCGGTCAGGCTATGATCCAATTGATCCGCACCGAAGTGGTGGATAAGTATGGTTGGCTAGAGGATAAAGAATTTATCGACCTCTTTGCAATGGCACAGTCACTTCCAGGAATCTTGGCGGTGAATATTGCTATCTTTGTGGGGTACCGCATTCAGGGCTTCTTGGGGGCGCTGGTCTGTGCTTTTTTCGGTACCATGCCGAGCTTTGTGATCATTTTGTTGCTGGCGATGTTTGCCAGTGATGTAAAGGACAACCCCACGGTGGAGGCGATCTTCAAAGGGATACGCCCAGTAGTGGTTGCCCTCATTGCCGCCCCTACCATCACGGTATGGCAGGCTTTGGGACTTGGGTGGAAGTGGGTGTGGATCCCTATTGTAGTGGCGCTGAGCATCTGGTTACTGGGGGTGAGCCCTGTAGCGGTGATTTTTATTTCGGCCTTTTTGGGCTGGTTCTACACCATATATATAGTACGGTCGAAAGGAGGTGAGGAGAAATGATCTACCTACAGCTTATTTTGGTCTACCTCAAGATTGGTTTGGTAGGCTTTGGTGGAGGGTATGCGATGCTCTCCCTAATTCAGGAGGAGGTGGTGACCAACTATGGTTGGCTCACGATGCAAGAGTTTACCGACATTGTGGCAGTCTCGCAGATGACCCCTGGCCCTATCGGTATCAATAGCGCCACCTATATAGGCTATACCGTTACCGGCTCTGTGTGGGGCTCTGTTGCTGCCACCGTCTCGGTGATGATCCCCTCTTTTGTGCTGGTGCTACTCATCTCCGTCTCCTTTGCACGCATTCAGAATAATCGGCACTTCAACGCTCTCTTTGTGGGGATCCGCCCTGCTGCTGTTGGGCTGATCGGAGCTGCCTTTTTGCTTCTTCTGAGTAAAGAAAACTTCGTGGACCTCACTAGTGTGATCCTCTTCCTCCTAGCCTTTGTGGCAGTGGTGATGAGGTGGATCCACCCTATCCTCGTGATTATCCTCGGCGGTATCGCTGGATACTTTATCTACATCTAACTAAGGCCCATTTTTACTCCGTAATGTGGCTGAAAATTAGTATCTTTGAGGTATCAGTAACTTATTGAAAATGACTAGAGCAATGAAGAGAATAATTATAATGACTGCCCTTTGCCTACTGAGTGCCCTCTCAGTGATGGCTCAGAAGGTGGGTGTACAGAGTAGCCGGTGTGAAGTAGGGCTACTTTATCAGATCAGTTATCAGGCGAATTGGGGCGACTCCTATGCGGTAGTGGTGGAGGTGGTACCCGATCAACCTGCTGCCAAAGCGGGGCTAAAACCTGGGGATATTATCGAGACCATCAATGGGGTCAATACACAAGAGATGAGCGAAGAGGAGATCAATCGTGTGCTCCTAGATCCCAATGCGGGAAATGTGCAGCTACAAGTGACCAATTTCGGGTACCGCAAGAAGCCGATCACTATCCGCAAGCATTGTGTCCCTGCACAGGCGATCTCGGAAGCGATGTTGGCTCGGGCTTTCAATATGTATAGTGTGGAGGATGTGACTACTCGCCGGTTTACTATGCCTTTTAACTACCGTGCTCCCGAGCGTATTGACTTTGCACAGTATCGTAGCTTTAGCTTTGCTACTGGTCGCAAACCGACGGTGCTGGAGCGTAGCATCTACGAAGAGCTGGTACGTAAAGGTCTGAAGTATCAGGAGAAGGGAGGAGACTTGGTGGTGGCAGTGCAAGCTGACCTCGCCGTTAACCCCAACTACCGTGAAGGGGCTGAGAGTGACGTGGAGAAGGGCCTTAAGAATTACCGCTTCAATGCGCACACTGGGGATATCCAGCAGTACCCTTTCCATAGCATCAACGCGCCTAGCTTCACAGGGTCGCACCTACTGACGATGGTGGTACAGATCTCCGATGCAAAGCAACAGAAGTTGATTTGGAGTGTGCAGGCAAGGGAGCGGCTCAATAGTGCCTATAGTGTGGAGACCTATGCCGACAACTTTGCACCGCTATTGCTCTCCAACTTCCCCTTTCTACGCTATATCTCCAACCCTACCTTTGTCATGCACAAAAACACCTATCGCTCTATCGGTATCTACCTTGATGCCGACGATTTACAGCGACTCCTCTGGGTGGAGAAGGGAAGTCCAGCAGAGCGAGCAGGGCTATTGCCGGGCGACCGTATCCTCACCATTAATGGCTTGCCACTAGAGGCCTCTGTAAAGGCGATGACCGATGGGTACCACGCCTTTCTGAAGAAGAGCCTACTGCTCCGCGACGAGGAGACTCGCTTCCCAAGTAGCGATGGCTTTGACGGCAATAAGTTTTGGCGACTAGATAAGTACAAGGAGATAGCTGAGAAGATGCAGAACCCTAAGTACAAGGGTGCCTTCACCTACCTCTTTAGCCACCGCCCATACGTCCACGAACCTATCATTGAGGATATTGTAGTAGAGATTAAGCGAGGTGATGAGGTGATCCCAATTGCGATGAAGCCAGTACTGAAGAAGGAGGACTATATCGAATTGATGTAATATGATGAAGAAGAATATACTGATATGTTGCCTGCTACTCGTTACTTTTTCAGTGGCATCAGCAACGGACTATAATAGCCAGCGTCCACAGGAGCAGGAGCGTCTCTTTTCCTCGCCTGTGATAGAGCGTGATATCGTGAGGGTTCAGGAGCTAATAACGCACGACAAACTTCGCTGGATGTTTGGCAACTGTCTGCCCAACACCCTAGATACCACCGTGCACTTCCGGCTAGATGACGCGGGATTGCCCGAGACCTTTGTCTACACAGGTGATATCGCCGCTATGTGGCTCCGTGATAGTGGAGCGCAAGTGTGGCCTTACCTGAGGTATGTGGGTGAAGACGACCACCTCCGCCAAATGATAGAGGGGGTGATCCGTATGCAGCTGAAGCAAATCAACCTTGACCCCTTTGCCAATGCCTTTCTTGATGGACCGATCATGTCAAAGTGGGCGGAGAGCGATGAAACGCAGATGCTCCCTGGTGTGTATGAGCGGAAGTGGGAGATTGACTCTCTCTGCTACCCAATACGCCTCGCCTACGCCTATTGGAAGGCGACGGGCGATAGCTCTATCTTCGATGCGACTTGGATAAAGGCAGTGGAGAATATCCTCGCTACTTTCCGTGATCAGCAACGCAAGGAGGGGAGAGGAAGCTACCGCTTTTTAAGGGTTACAGACCGTAGTACTGACGGTAAGAGCAACATCGGATGGGGCGAGCCAGTTTGCCCTGTAGGGCTTATCGCAAGTGCCTTTCGTCCAAGCGACGACTCAACCCACTTCCAGTTCTTAGTGCCTAGCAACTTTATGGCGGTCACCTCACTTCGCAAGATGGCTGAGATCCTAACCGCGGTCAACCATTTACCTGAGCTTGCAGCTGAGTGTTCCGCCCTCTCCAATGAGGTGGAGCAGGCACTCCAGAAGTATGCCGTTTACGACCACCCTACCTTTGGTAAGATCTATGCCTACGAGGTGGATGGCTTTGGCAACCACTACTTGATGGACGATGCCAATGTACCTAGTCTACTAGCAATGCCCTACCTAGGGGATGTCTCGTTGGATGACCCTATCTATCAGAATACCCGCAGGTTTGTGCTGAGTGAGCAGAATCCCTTTTTCTTCAAAGGGAGTGCCGGTGAAGGGATCGGCGGACCACACATTGGGTATGATATGGTATGGCCGATGAGCATTATGATGAGGGCATTTACCTCAAAGGACGATGCAGAGATTGCCTATTGCCTACAGATGCTACTAGACACCGATGCTGGGACTGGGTTTATGCACGAATCCTTCCACAAGGATGATGCGACCAACTTCACCCGCGAGTGGTTTGCATGGCAAAATTCTCTATTCGGAGAGCTGATCCTCCGACTAGTAGATGAGGGCAAACTCGACCTACTCAATCAACTCAAGTGATGCGACGACTCTCCCTCAGCCTACTGACCCTCCTGATAGCTCTCTCTGCCACAGCACAGAGAGTCGATATCCGTCAGCTATTTCTCTCAATGCCACAGACCGTGATGCCCACCCTCAGCAAGGAACGTAAGATAGATCTACTAGCTCAGTACGATGCCCATAAGGAGGGGCGTATCTATACCCTAAAGGAGATCCCCAACTCCCTCACCAGCACAGCGTCAAATATCCGTACGCTCACCCAAGACTACCTGGATCTGCAGCTGGATGAGATGAGTAGTATGCAGCTAAAGGTGCTACCAAAGGGGTGGCGAGGCTATATGATCAGTATTGTACTGACGAGTGAGGTAGTGCCATGGCAGTCAGTGCTCATCTTTTACGATAAGCAATGGCGGCGACTTGATACCTCGAGCTACTTCCGCTTCCCGCCACTAGCTCAGTTGATGACCGACCCTGAGCTTCTGAATCGCAACGATACAAAGCGGGTGCTCTCGGAAGTCGGTACCCTCGCTTACAGCTATCAATGGTCACCAACGGAGCTACTTTTATCAACCAAAGTCACCACTTTCGACCTACCGCTTTACCAAAAACTATATCCCGAAGCGGGACAATGGATAAAGCCAGATGGGGTGACCTATCAATGGAAGAGGGGACAACTAAGGAGCCAAAAATAAAACTGATATAGTATGTCTACAGAAGAAGCAAAACGCAAGAAGAAAGCACTCATTATCGTAGGGGCTATCCTACTGGCACTCCTGATAGCGGGTGGCATCTACACCATCCTTCGCCAGCGTCGCCAACTCACCGACATTCAGAATATCGCTGAGATCGAGAAGCAAGAGCTACAAGAGCAATACAACGAGGTGGCACTTCAGTACGAGGGCTTCAAGATAGAGGTGAGCAACGACTCCATCCTCCACCAGCTAGAGTCGGAGCAGGCCAAGGTACAACGCCTGATGGAGGAGCTTCGGACAGTGAAGAGTACCAACGCAGCACGTATCTCCGAGCTACGCCGTGAGCTAGAGACGCTCCGCAAGGTACTCAGGCACTATGTAGTGCAGATTGACTCCCTCAATAGAGCCAATGCCGAGCTACGCACAGAGAATCAAGAGGTGAAGCGACAGATAAGCCAAGTGACCTCAGAGCGGACACAGCTACGGGAGGAAAAGGCGAAGCTAACCGAGCAGGTGACCCTTGCTAGCAAGCTCTCTGTCTCTAGCTTCAATGTACGGCGCCTCAATTCAAGAGGGCGGGAGACCAAGCGTATCCAGCAGATGCGTCAGCTAGAATTCCGCTTTACAATTGATAAGAATGTCACCGCCGAACCAGGCTTCCGCGACATCTATATGCGTATCATCACCCCCGACGAGGTACTTCTACAGAAGCCCGCCGAGAGCGGTCACTTCAATTTTGAAGGGGGCAAAGTACCCTACTCTATCAAGCGACAGGTGGAGTATGGTGGCGAGGCAACGACCCTCACTATGTACTGGGATATAGAGGAATATCTAGTGGAGGGCAACTATCGTGTAGAGATCTTTGCCGATGGCTACATCATCGGTCGATTTACCTTTGCACTCTAAGGACTCTACCAGCTATGCCAGACCCACAATACAATAGCCACAATAAGGAGGAATACCCACCGATGCACACCGCCGAGCACATCATCAATCAGGCTATGTGCCGTCTCTTTGATACCGGGCGGAGCATCAATGCCCACGTGGAGCGCAAGAAGTCACGGCTAGACTTCCACACCACCCAACCAATGGGCGACAAGGAGGCGCAGCTACTCGAGGAGGAGGTAAATAGGATAATCCTACAAGACCTACCCGTCACCTACCTCACCACCACACGCCAAGAGGCGGAGCAGTACGATGTAGACCTTAGTCGCATCCCCCACGACTCCTCAGAGGCGGTACGCATTGTGCAGGTGGGCGATTACGATACCTGCCTCTGCATCGGTAGCCATGTGGCACACACTCAGCAGATAGGGCGGGTAGAGATCTACTCCAATGCCTACGACCCTGAGCGCGCCAGGTGGCGTATCCGCTACCGCCTTTACGAGAGCGACTCCACATTTGATGAATAAATAAACACAGATTATATGATAGAGCTAAAGAGCCGATTCGATCACTTCAACTTCAATGTCTTTGACCTCGAGAAGAGCCTCCGCTTTTATGAGCAAGCACTTGGCCTAAAGGAGGTGAGGAGAAAGGAGGCCTCCGACGGTTCCTTTATCCTAGTATACCTCGGTGACGGTACCACCAGCTTTACGCTAGAGCTCACTTGGCTACGCGACCGCAAGGAGCCCTACAATCTTGGCGACCTCGAATATCACCTCTGCCTTCGTGTAGAGGGCGACTACGACCAATGGCGAGAGTATCACCGCGAGATGGGCTGTATCTGCTTCGAAAATCACGAGATGGGTCTTTACTTTATCCAAGACCCCGATGGGTATTGGATTGAGGTGCTTCCACTCAAGTAACCACTCAGCTCTATGGCACAGAAACCACCTATCGACCCCAAGCACAAGCTACAGATCAAGCGTCGGCTCCTCAAGATATACGAGAGCCTAGTCAGCAGGGATCTGATTGAAAACTATGCCGATCTTTCGGAGAAGTTGGAGATGAATATCTCCACCGTACGAGGGGCCTTTAGCCTTGCTTCGGAGTATCTGTCGCATCGCTTCCTAGACCGATTTCTGGAGGTCTATGGAAAGGAGTACTCAAGCGACTGGCTCTACGATGGTACCGGCAATATGAGGACCAAGCTAGAGGTGGATCCCGATGAGGCAAGTGGTGCCCGCTGGAAACGTGTCGCTTACGTGGTAGAGCAGGAGGGATACAGCGTGCAAGACTTTGCAAAGGAGATTGGTCTCACCCACCCTAGCACTATCTATAGAGCTTTGCAAAATAAGACACGGCCCAGCAACAATACCATGCAGCTCATCTATGAGCGCTTCCCGCAATATGGCAGAGAATGGCTCCTGTGGGGGCGAGGGGAGGTCTATATCAAGCCGCTACAAGAGCCTGGGGTAGAGAGTGCAACGCCCTACAAAGTGGCGGAGATGATGGAGTTTCCTATTATCCCAGATGCTGCTGTAGCTGGCCGACTCACAGGATATGGAGACCCCGATCCTGAAGGGTTGCTGACCCTTTCCGTCCCAGTCGATCGCAGGTACAAAGGTCGCTACTATATCTTCACCGTCCGAGGTGCCTCTATGGACGACGGCACCACCAACGCCCTTTGCGATGGGGATAAGGTACTTTGTCGCGAAGTGGCACGGGAGTATTGGTCATTAGGTCTACACCGTAAGAACTGGTACTACTTTGTCTTTGCCACCTACTCCGAGGGCATCATCATCAAAAAGGTAATTGACCAAGACCTCGAAAATGACACCATCACCTGTCATAGCCTCAACCCCGAATATCCCGACATCGTGCTTCACCTAAAAGACATCATAGGGGTATACAACGTAGTGGAATTGGTCAGCCGCTCCATGAAGTACTAACACCCAAATACACCTCCAATACAGGTGGATTTCAGCCCCCTTATAACCAACTGATAACCAACTCCCTACCAAGGTAAAAATTGAGATGCAACTAAGCAATTGGTTAGTTGCATCTCGTCATTTGCTTAGTTGCAACTCGTCGATCGCTTAGTTGCAACTCCACTTTTGCTCCCCTATACAGGTACCATAAATAAATTATATAGGCCGAAAGGGCAATTGCCCCTTCGGCCTATTTTTGTTTATAGAGTGCTCTCTAAAGATTAGAGCTTAAAGGAGAGACCTACATTGGCATAAGAATATCCATATCCTAGCTCAAGGAACATACCCACCGTTGGAGTAAAGAAGTAGCGAGCACCAATGTGAGTACCCCAGTCAAAGTCATGTGTCCACTTATTAATATCCACCCCTTCTTTCTTGTCTTTGTAGTGGTAGCCATAAGCACCGAGCATCAAGGAGAAGTAAGTATCTAGCTCAGGGATAAAGTGGTAGTGCATCGCTACACGAGGGCCAACGACATACCCTAGAGTATGCTTGCCTAGGACCACACCACCGAGGGCACCTACAGAGAGGGCAGCATCAGGGCTTTGGAATAGATTATCTACCACACCATAGTCGTAAGAGGCGTAGATAGGGAGCGAACTGCTAGTGATACCAAGGCTACCAGATACGATGCTAGTGCCTTTTTGCATTACATTCTGAGCATTGGCTTGTAGACCAAATAGAGCTACGACAGCCATTACTGCGAGGGCTAATTTTCTCTTCATAACATTTAATTTATTAGTTTATCTGATACTATTATCTACCACAAAGGTACTCTTTTTCTTGAAAATTGGTAGATCTTTCCCTTCTTTTCCTTCAACCGCCACTATCGGTTTATGGAAAAATAGGTATCTTTGTGTGATAGGAGAATGAATTATAAGGTAGAATTATGAGACGACTAACGAGGCAAATAGAGCAACTTCTCTACACTGAGGAGTGCGTAGTGGTACCAGGGATCGGTGGTTTTTTGGTGCATCACGAGCCAGCAGTGGCAGATGAACAGAAGGGGCTAATCTATCCAGGGCGCTGTCGCATTTCCTTCAATGCAGCACTGAAGGATAATGATGGGGTGCTGGTGAAGAGCTACAGCGATGCCTTTTCCTTTGGCTATCGCCGCTCCCTCTCTATTATGGAGAAGGACATTGAGGAGCTCCGAGCCCAACTACTCTCTAGCGGAGTAGTGGAGATCGGCGAAGTGGGCAAGTTGGTACAGTCGAAAGGGGAGATGAATCTCACCTTTATCCCCAATCCACACCACCCCTTCTCCATTGACTACTACGGTCTTCGCCCAGTGGCAATGCTACCTCGCCCCAAAGCAGCCACAAAAGTGCCAGAGCAACGGGCTGGTCTCAAGGGGCATATCTACTACCTACCTATCAATCTAAGAAGCCTCGGATATGGCTCAGTAGCTGCTGCAATGGTGGCGATGGCGATCTTCATTCCCAATCAAAAGCTACAGTCACCTAGCAACGTAACGCAATACCAAGCTGGCTTCCTCACAGAGCAAGTGGCGGAGCAGAAGGAGGAGCCCACACCAGTGGTAGAGGAGGTACAAGCACCTACTTTTGAAGGCTTCCGTATCACGGAGGGGAGCGAGCAGCCAGGTCGCTACTATGTGGTGGTGGCAACGCTTCCAAATGAGACCATGGCTCATAAGTTTATCAATGAAAATAGCAACTACCTTCGCTTTGCCGATGAGGGGGGTGTACTGATTTCTAGCCGGGGGCTACACCGCTTCTATGCCGCTAGCTTTGAAACAAGTGAGGAGGCACAAACCTATCTCCGTGAGCTAACGAAGGAGGAGGCATTTAGCACCGCCTGGATCCATAAGCAATAAATGACCCATGGAGATCAGCAAGTTGGGAGCCTTTGGACTCCGCGACCATATCATTGAGGGGCTGGAGGAGACCTGCCATGCCTCTACGCTATTGGGGTTAACGGACGATGCCGCATTGGTAGCCCCCACCTCGGGGGAGCAACAATTGGTGGCGAGCCAATTGCTACTAGAGGGCATCCACTTCGACCTCGTCTACTTTCCCCTTCAATACTTAGGCTTTAAGGCTGTCACCTCGGCCGTGGCAGAAATCATTGGCATGGGTGGAACGCCACGACAACTAACGCTCTCCCTTGGCCTTTCACAGAGGTTCAAGGTGGAGGATGTAGATGTCTTGATGCTTGGGGTGAAGGATGCTTTGGCACTATATAATATTGACTTGGTAGGGCTAGAAGTGAGCAGTTCGTACACAGGCCTCACCATTGCGGTGACGGCACTCGGCAGTGTGGCCATTGGGGAGGAGCTACGCCGAAGTGGTGCGAAGAAAAATGACCTCCTTTGCCTTACCGGCAATGTAGGGGCCGCCTACATGGGGTTGCAGCTACTGATTAGGGAAAAGGTGGCTTTTGATGGAACAGCTGACTTCGCTCCTCAATTTGACGGTCGTGAATATATTCTTCAGAGACAGATGAAGCCGATTGCTCGGTTGGATATCTTGAGGCAGTTACAAGCGGCTGGCATCAAACCGACGGCGATGATCAGCGTTCGTGACGGTCTGGCGAGCGACCTACTTCAGCTCTGCCACGCCTCGGGTGTAGGAGCTCGCATCTATGAAAAAGCGATTCCGATAGACCACGAGACAGTGGGTATGGCAGACGAGCTGGGGCTTTCGCCCACCTTAGTAGGGATGAATGGCGGAGACGACTTTGAGCTACTCTTTACCATTCCACTCGGACTAAAGGATCTGGTGGATGCAATGGAGGATGTTCGGCAGATCGGTTTTATCACCGAAGCAGAGGATAGCGTGCGACTAGTCTCCTCGGGAGGTAGTGAAACGACAATTGTGGCACAAGGATATCATAGAGAGGAGGAGGACGAATGAAACAATACCAAGAGCTACTGAGGAAGATCCTCGATGAAGGGGTGGAGAAGAGCGACCGTACTGGCACTGGTACTAAGAGCCTATTTGGGTATCAGATGCGGTTTGACCTCTCGGAGGGTTTCCCACTTCTTACCACGAAGAAGCTACACCTGAAGAGCATCATCTACGAACTCTTGTGGTTTATCAAGGGCGATACCAATGTCCACTACCTACAAGAGCACGGGGTGCGGATATGGAATGAGTGGGCCGATGAAGCGGGCGATCTCGGTCCGATTTATGGGGCACAGTGGCGGCATTGGCGTGATGCCAAAGGGCAGGAGCACGACCAGCTGGCAGAGGCTATTGAAACGATCAAGAGTCATCCCGATAGCCGACGGATCATCGTGAGTGCGTGGAATGTAGGGCAGCTGCAGGAGATGCACTTGCCCCCTTGCCACCTACTCTTTCAGTTTTACGTAGCGGAGGGTCGCCTCAGCCTGCAACTCTATCAGCGTAGTGCCGATGTTTTCCTCGGCGTTCCTTTCAACATTGCCAGCTACGCCTTGCTACTAATGATGGTGGCGAAGGTTACGGGGCTAAAGCCGGGCACCTTTGTCCACACCCTTGGTGATGCCCACCTTTATCTCAATCACCTAGAGCAGGCACGGATACAATTGGGTCGGGAGCCACGAGCTTTGCCGAAGATGAATATCGTGCGGGAGGTGACGTCGATTGACGACTTTAGGTTTGAGGATTTCGAACTCGTGGGCTACGACCCTCATCCACACATCAAAGCGGAGGTATCGGTATGAAATCAGAGCTACACATTATTGTCGCTATTGCGGATAACGGGGCGATAGGACTGAAGGGCGATATGCCATGGGGACGGCAACTCCCTGCCGATCTGCGTCACTTCAAGGAGACCACTATGGGCTATCCGATTGTGATGGGACGCAAAACTTTTGAGAGTCTCCCTAAGGGGGCACTTCCAGGGCGGCAGAATATTGTGGTCACCCGCAACACCGCCTACCACGCAGAAGGGGCGGAAGTGGTTCATAGCCTCGAGGAGGCGATGGAGGTAGCGGAGGGGGAGAAGCTCTTCCTCATCGGTGGAGGGGAGCTGTACCGACAGGGGATAGCTTTGGCCGATCAGCTGCATGTGACGCTGGTTCACCATCAATGGCCTGAGGCAGATACTTTCTTTCCCGACATTGATATCGACCTTTGGGAGTGCACACAAAATGAGCCCCACGAGGCGGATGAGCGTAACGCTTTCCCCTACTCCTTTACCACCTGGAAGCGAAAAGCATAATGGCAGCATTCGAGGTGCTTTACGAGGATAACCACCTGATTATTGTTAGCAAACGAGCAGGGGAGATCACTCAGGGCGATAGTACCGGCGACGTCCCTTTGCCCGAAAAGGTGAAGCTATACCTCAAGGAGAAATACCAAAAGCCGGGGAATGTCTTCCTCGGGGTGGTTCACCGCCTTGATCGTCCAGTGAGCGGAGTGGTGGTCTTTGCCAAAACCTCTAAGGCGCTCTCGAGGATGAATCGGCTCTTCCACGACGACAAGGTGGAGAAGGTGTACCACGCCATTGTGGAGCAACCCCCAAAAGCACCAGAGGGGACGCTGGTGCATTGGCTCAAGAAGAATCCTAAGCAAAATAAGTCTTATATCGTTGCCACTGGCACCAAGGGTGCCAAGGAGGCACGCCTGCACTACCGAGTGATTGGCGAGAGCGATCGATATACGCTCCTCGAGGTACGACTGGAGACGGGGCGGCATCATCAGATACGTGCGCAACTCAGTGGCATCGGCTGCACCATTCGGGGCGACCTGAAGTATGGTGCCAAGCGGAGTAATCCCGACGGCTCGATCTCGCTTCACGCTAGAGAGGTGAGCTTCACACACCCCGTCTCGGGCGAAGCAATCTCTGTGGTCGCTCCCTACCCCACCGACGATCCGCTTTGGGGCTACTTCAAGTAACCCCCCCTTTCTTGTTTCGGCGAGGTGGCTAAAGTTTGGCAGAAAATAGGTATCTTTGAGGTAGATAGTATTTTAATAACCAAACTAAAGAGAGACCATTTACTATGAGTAAATCCAATCCGAAGATTGATCAATTTGTAGAGGAGAATAAAGGGAGATTCCTAGAGGAGCTATTTGAGCTCATTCGTATCCCATCGGTAAGTTCGCAGAGCAAGCACAAGCCTGATATGATCCGCTGTGCCGAGCATTGGCGCGACCTACTGCTGAAGAGTGGTATGGACAAGGCGGAGGTGATGCCTACTAAGGGCAACCCTGTGGTGTATGCCGAGAAGCTACTCGACCCCTCCTTCCCTACCGTGCTAGTATATGGCCACTACGATGTGATGCCACCCGAGCCACTAGAGCTCTGGAAGTCGGAGGCTTTTGAGCCTGAGGTACGCGATGGTATCATCTATGCTCGTGGGGCTGATGATGATAAGGGGCAGACAATGTGCCAGGTAAAGGGATTAGAAACAGCTATTAAGCTGGATCTACTTCGCTGCAATGTGAAGGTGATGCTAGAGGGCGAGGAGGAGATCGGTTCGCCTAGCCTTGAGGCCTTCTGCCAAGAGCATAAGGAGCTATTGAAGAGCGACCATATCCTCGTGAGCGATACCGGTATGCTGAGTGTTGAGAACCCATCAATGACTACCGGTCTGCGTGGTCTTTGCTACTGGCAGATAGAGATGACGGGGCCTAGCCACGACCTCCACTCGGGTATCTATGGCGGTGCCGTGGGTAATCCTCTCAATGAGTTGTGCAAGCTGATCGCTAAGATGCAGGATGAAAAGGGACGTATCACTATCCCTGGCTTCTACGATGATGTGGTAGAGCTGACCGAGGCCGATAGGGAGATGACTAAAAGAATCCCATTTGACGAAGCAGCTTACAAGGCCGGGATAAAGGTGAAGGAACTCTATGGCGAGGAGGGTTATCATACCCTAGAGCGTACTGGTAGCCGTCCCAGCTTTGACCTTTGTGGCATCTGGGGTGGATACCAAGGCGAAGGGGCCAAGACCATCCTTCCAAGCAAGGCTTTTGCTAAGGTCTCTACCCGTCTGGTAGCAAATCAAGATGAGAAGAAGATTGCACAAGCCTTTATCGACTATGTTCATAAGCTAACTCCCGATCATGTAGAGGTGAAAGTGGAGTATCTACACGGTGGTACCCCATACCTATGCCCAAGTGACCTACCTATCTACAAGGTGGCTGAGGAGGCGTATGAGGCTACTTTCGGCAAGAAGCCACTAGCCGTTCGCTCGGGTGGAAGTATTCCAATCATCGCTACCTTCGAGCGCGTACTAGGAGTGAAGAGTATCTTGATGGGCTTTGGACTTGGCAGCGATGCTATCCACTCACCAAATGAGAACTTCCCTCTCTACAACTTCCATATCGGTATCCGTACCGTGGCTGAATTCTACGCAAGATACGGACACAATGAGTAAGCTATTTATCAAAAACCCTCTGCACCCTGATGGGGTGCGGAGGGATATTCTTATTGAGGGCAATAAGATAGTAGCCATCGGCGACCTCCAAGGAATGGAGGCTGGGGCTGAGGTGATTGATGCCTCTCGTATGGCGGTGATCCCTGGCTTGATCAATTGCCACACGCATGCGGCGATGACCTTTTTCCGCGGATATGGCGATGACCTACGCCTGATGGATTGGCTCAATAATATGATTTGGCCAGTGGAGGCACATATGACCGAGGAGGATGTCTATGTCGGCACCAAGCTCGCTTGCCTCGAGATGATCAAGAGCGGTACCACCGCTTTCCTAGATATGTACTCCTTCCCTCACGGCACCGCAAGAGCGGTAGAGGAAATGGGGCTGAGGGCCAATGTCTCCTACACGGTATTCGATAGAGGGGATAAGGAACGGGCAGAGCTGGACAAGCGGAATATGGAGCGATATCTAAAGGAATTTGAGCGCTACTCCGACCGTGTGCAACTCTCCATTGGTCCGCACGCCATCTACACAGTGACTGGTCCGATGCTACAGTACACCCACGACTTCGCCAAGGCCAATGATCTACTCGTACACCTACACCTCTCCGAGACTGAGGGTGAGGTAAAGGAGTGCGTAAAGGAGCACGGCACCACCCCTGTGAGGTACCTGCAGCAACTAGGAGTGCTCTCTCCTAATCTGGTCCTCGCCCACTCGCTTTGGATGGATAGCGAGGAGCTTCAGATCCTCGCCGACCATGGTGTGGCGTGTGTCCACAACCCCGCTTCTAATATGAAGCTCGCTAGTGGTTACCGCTTCAAGATCGAGGAGATGTGGCAAAAGGGTATCCGCGTGGGTATTGGCACGGATGGCACTTCTAGTTCCAACAACCTAGATATGTTTACTGCCATGAAGCTCACCTCATTCCTCGCTAAAGCGTGGTCGGGAGATCCAACCAGTGCCAAGGCGGGAGAGGTTTTCAAGGCAGCCACTTTTGCAGGTGCGGAGATTCTCCGTATCCCCGCAGGGCGAATTGAGGTAGGACGACTTGCCGACCTTGCCCTTTTGCAACTAGATATTCCCGAGATGACCCCTTGCCACAACCTGGTGAGCAATGCGGTCTATTCGGCCAACGGTAGTGCGGTGGATACCCTTATCGTTGATGGTCGGGTGCTGATGCGTGGTCGCCACGTACCGGGCGAGGAGGCGATTATGTCCGAAGCTCGCACCGTAGCCCGCGACCTATTTGAAAGAAGTAAGAAACAAAAGCAATAGAATTTGATAAGATTATGGTAGAGTACAAGCAATATCAAGAAGCAGCGGACTACCTGAGACCGCTGATACCACAAGATACCAAGGTGGCGATTACCCTAGGCTCTGGCTTGGGTCAATTGGCCGATAAGATAGAAGACGCTCGCGTGATCCCTTATACCGATATCCCCAACTTCCCTAAGTCTACGGCACTAGGGCACAAAGGCAACCTCATCGTGGGCAAACTCGATGGTAGCCCAGTGATCGCCATGCAGGGACGCTTCCACTACTATGAGGGCTACCCAATGGAGAAGGTGACCTTCCACGTACGCGTCTTTAAGCTTCTCGGCATAGAGTACCTATTTGTCTCCAATGCCGCCGGAGGTATCTGCGACCAGTACAAAGTAGGCGATCTGATGATCATTAGAGACCATATCAATATGCTCCCCAACCCTCTTATTGGTAAGAATATGGAGGAGTTTGGGCCTCGCTTCCCCGATATGACACGAGCTTACGACCGCCCACTGATTGCTAAGGCAGAGGAGATTGGCCGCCAACTCAATATCCCGCTTCATAAGGGCGTCTATGTCGGTTGGACAGGTCCTAGCTACGAGACTCCAGCGGAGTATAAGTACCTAGGCATCATCGGAGGTACCGCAATCGGTATGAGCACCGTACCTGAGGTGATTGTGGCTCGCCACTGCGATATCCGCGTCTTTGGTATGTCGGTAATCACCAACGAAGGGTACCACTTCACAGATGACTTCGTCAACGATGGCGACGATGTAATACGTGCCGCCAATGCCGCCTCTGAGAAGATGGGCCGTCTATTCACAGAGCTTATCAAGTCACTCTATTAATCTAAAGTAGAGCTTTAACCGAAAAGGGGTTATATCATCGCTGGATGATATAGCCCCTTTTCCTTTGAACTCCTTCCCCCAAAATAGAAAAAGAGTGTCTCACGACACCCTCAATCTCAAACCTATAATCTAATACTATTATGAAAAAACCACAGTGCAAAGGTAGGCATTATTTTTGATACTTGCAACTATTCTCCTCTCTTTTTATGTTAAAAGATTTCCATAGTAACAAAATGAAAGCAAACAGGCGATATTTCGTGCGTTATATTTATTTTGGCAGTCCATTTAGGGTTATGACTGACATTTATCAATCCTAACACCCAAAACTATTTTTGGACAGGTACAAATAATCAAAGAATGGGCTAATCCTTTGCCCAATTCGTAAAATAATTGTAACTTGCGGTAAAATAGCGAGGCAGCCCCCACGGGGTCCCTCTGTACGACAATCGAATACATTAAATTGATGATTATGGCAAAAAGATTTTATTCATCCATTAGCGTGGCAATGCTCATAGGTCTATTGCTTGCTACCCTCACTTCGTGTGGTGGAAAAGACCCTAAGGAAGTGGCCGAAGAAGCCGTGAAAGCAGAGCTCAATGGCGACCTCGAGCAGTTTTACGACCTACTCACACAGGAGGATAAAGATGCGATGACGCTCGAAAACTTCAAGCATTTTTACACCATCCCAGATGAGCTAGCAGATGCCATCGAATTGATTCCCGAGGTGAAGGAGTCCATCAAGGTAGATAAGTTTACCAGTAGCGTTAATGGCGAAACCGCCACTGTCACCTACTTCATCTACCTGCCCGACCTAGAGAAGATTGGCAACCTCTCACTAGAAGATGCCAAGACCATCCTCTCAATGAAGAGTCACCGACTCAAAGATCTACCCGAGGAGATCCAGAATAAGATCAAGGAGTCTGTGAAGAAAGATGGCGTGCCCACTCGTAGCTACGACAGAAGTCTCAAGCTAAAGCGCGAAGGCGATGAGTGGAGGGTATTTCTAGACCTTGCCAATCAGGTCAATTCCCGTATGGTAAAGTCAGTGTATGTACAAAACAATTGATAAATAGATAATTCATGGCAATCGTAACAAGCGACAACAAGCCCTATGTAGTAGGGGTAGACGTAGGGGGTACCAATACCGTTTTCGGCATTGTAGATGCGAGAGGTACCATTATCAGAAGCGATAAGATCAAGAGTACCAATCATATCAAAGTAGAGGATTATATCAAGGAATTGGCAGATGCCATCACCGACCTTGCAAATGACGCAGGGGGAATCGACCAGATCCACGGTGTAGGCGTAGGTGCCCCAAATGGCAACTTCTTTACCGGCTCCATTGACTTTGCACCCAACCTCCTTTGGAAGGGTCGCATCCCTATGGCCTTCCTCCTTAGCGAAGCACTCAAGGGCATCCCTGTGGCACTCACCAATGATGCCAATGCTGCCGCTATCGGAGAGATGACCTATGGAGCTGCTCGTGGTATGAAAGACTTCATCGAGATCACCCTCGGCACAGGGCTAGGGAGTGGTATCGTAGTGGGTGGAAAGCTCGTCTACGGTCACGATGGTTTTGCCGGCGAGATCGGGCACACCATTATCCGTCGCAACGGGCGCTCTTGTGGTTGCGGTCGCTTTGGTTGCCTTGAGACCTACTGCTCCGCTACAGGTGTAGCACGCACTGCTAAGGAGTTCCTCACCGCTCGTGAAGATGATAGTCTCCTTCGCACATTCAATATCGATGAGATAACCTCAAAGGATGTCTACGATGCTGCTGTGCAAGGCGATAAGCTAGCACTTGATGTATTCGAGACGACTGGAGCCATCCTAGGCGAAGCACTCGCCGACGCCGTAGCTTACACCAGTCCAGAGGCAATAATCCTCTTTGGAGGACTAACCAAAGCTGGCAATATCCTACTAGAGCCAGTGAAGCGACACATGGAGCAAAACCTCCTCAATATCTACAAAGACAAGGTGAAGATCCTCGTGAGCGAACTCAAAGAGAGCGATGCCGCAGTCCTCGGTGCTAGTGCACTAGGCTGGGAGGCCGACCGCAAGCTACTCACTCTGCTTACAGAGTAACCAAAACCTCACCAATACATCTTGAAATCACCTAGGGGCTCCCCTCTAGGTGATTTTTTTTTATTACAACCCAAGAGTCATCACCCTAGATATGACCCATAACGACAAGTTGTAATCCACTGAAATACAAAACACTATTAAAGCACTGGCCGAGACCAAGTCTCGAAAAATGGGGAAAGCATCTCAACCGACTCTCCTACCCTAAGTGGTGCCATTCGTTTCTTCTACAATCGTTTCTTGAGAATGTTGTACGAAGTGCCATTCTCGCACATTTGAATCAAATGTGCTGAGACTTTGAACGAAGGATGAGATGCAAGGCGCTAAGGGTGAGGGCACTGGGAGCGTACTCACGTACGTGACCGAGCCCGAATCCCGAAAGCAACGCCGCAGATCGCCTTCGTGCAACAGTCTCTTCTTGTATCAACCCTATATTCCGTATGCGTGCGGAATGGATTCCGCAGCGCTACGGAATACGTTCCGCTCGCATACGGAATGCATTCCGCCCCCTATGCGGAATATGGGGTCGGTATATCATCGCATTCCTAAAAGTGTAGACACTCAGCCTCCTCTATTCCTGAAAGAGTAGACACATTGAGTTGTCCGACCTTCCGCGAGGAGACGTCGTAGAGGTGGTAGGGAGGGGAGGGAGAGGAAAAAAACAACCATTAATCCCCCAGTCGTTCGGGGGCTTTGCCCCCTCTGACGCGGTGGCTAGTATCCGTAGGACCTCGGTAGAGGTCCGTGTTAAATAGGCACAGGTCGGAGGGGCGTAGCCCCGAACGACCTGTGTGTAAGAGCATATTCCCTTCCTCAATGACCCCGGCTGAGGGGTCAGACCTAGATAAGGTTGTCCGACCCCTCAGCCGGGGTCGTAGGGGTGTTTTGCACATCGTTATACACAGGTCTACGGCACTGCGTGCCTTGACCTGTGCCTATTTAACACGGACCCCTCAGCCGGGGTCCTTTCCTATAGACGCACCTATGAATGCCATACGGCAAGTTCTTTCTAATGCGAACCCCTGCCTCCAATGGCACTATTTATCTCGCTGTCATTTGATTTTTGTAACTTTGTGCCAAATATACAATGGATAGAAATAAGAAGGATATGAGTAACGGAAAATTTAAGCGTACTTTGGTGACGACGGCCCTCCCTTATGCCAATGGTCCGGTCCATATTGGACACCTGGCAGGGGTCTACGTCCCAGCAGATATATATGTGAGGTACCTTCGTCTGAAGGGCGAGGAGGTGGCCTTTATCGGTGGTTCGGATGAACACGGTGTGCCCATCACGATCAAAGCGATGAAGGAGGGGGTAACGCCACAAGACATTGTGGATCGCTACCACCAGCTGATCAAAGAGTCGTTTGAGGAGTTTGGCATCTCCTTTGATGTCTACTCTCGCACCACGAGCGAAACGCACCACCAGATGGCGTCGGACTTCTTCACCACGCTTTACGAAAAGGGCGAGTTTATAGAGCAGACCACTCAGCAGTACTACGATGAGGAGGCAAAGCAATTCCTTGCCGACCGCTACATCACCGGTACTTGTCCTATCTGTGGCAACGAAGGGGCTTATGGCGACCAGTGTGAGAAGTGCGGTAGCAGTCTGAATGCCACCGACCTGATTAATCCAAAGTCGGCCATCAGCGGTTCGGAGCTAGTGATGAAAGAGACCAAGCACTGGTACCTACCTCTCGGCAAGTACGAGCAGTGGCTTCGCGAGTGGATCCTCGAGGGGCACAAGGAGTGGCGCCCTAATGTCTACGGACAGGTGAAGAGTTGGCTCGACCTTGGGCTACAGCCTAGAGCGGTGACCCGCGACCTCGACTGGGGTATTCCGGTACCGCTAGAGGGCGCTGAGGGCAAGGTGCTCTACGTATGGTTTGACGCCCCTATCGGCTATATCTCCAATACCAAAGAGCTCTTCCCCGATAGTTGGGAGACCTGGTGGAAAGATCCCGAGACCCGCATGATCCACTTCATCGGTAAGGACAATATCGTCTTTCACTGCATCGTCTTCCCTGCGATGCTCAAGGCTGAGGGCTCCTTTATCCTCCCCGATAATGTGCCTAGCAATGAGTTTCTCAATCTCGAGGGCGATAAGATCTCTACCAGTAGGAATTGGGCGGTTTGGCTCCACGAGTACCTACACGACTTCCCTGGCAAGCAGGATATCCTCCGCTATGTCTTGACCGCCAATGCTCCTGAGACCAAGGACAATGACTTTACGTGGAGTGATTTCCAAGCTCGCAACAATAATGAGCTGGTGGCAGTGCTTGGTAACTTCGTGAATCGTGCTTTGGTACTAACCCACAAGTACTTTGAGGGGAAGGTGCCTGCCATCACCACCCTTCAGGAGGAGGATAAGGCGGTCCTTGCCGAGATTGGCACCATCCGCGACGATGTGGCCAACCTTCTTGATAACTTCCATATCCGTGATGCTCAGCGTAGAGCCATGGACTTGGCTCGCCTAGGCAATAAGTATCTCGCCGATATGGAGCCTTGGAAGTTGGCCAAGACAGATATGGATCGGGTAGCTACCATCCTCAATGTGGCACTACAGATCAGTGCCAATCTGGCTATTTTAATGGAGAGCTTCCTCCCCTTCTCTATGAAGAAGCTACGCCATCTGTTGAATATGGAGGGTGCTCTCACCTGGTCGGAGATCGGTAGGAGCGACCTATTGGAGGCAGGTCACCAGCTAGAGAAGCCTGAGCTACTCTTTGAGAAGCTAGAGGATGCAACAATCCAAGCTCAGCTCGACCGCCTTGCAGCGATCAAGAAGAGCAATGCAGAGGCAGCGCTTAAGGTGGCGAAACCACTGGCGATTGCCCCTGAGATTAAGTTTGAGGAGTTTGAGAAGATCGACCTCCGTGTGGCTACGGTCAAGGCTTGTACCAAGGTGCCTAAGACCGATAAGCTCCTGCAATTTACCCTCGATGATGGCTTTGGAGAGCGGACCATCATCTCGGGTCTGGCTAAGCACTACGAGCCTGAGACGCTGGTAGGGAAGCAGGTGATCTTTGTGGCCAACCTTGCCCCTCGTAAGATGAGAGGAATCGAGAGCCAAGGGATGATTCTCTCCGTAATGGAGGCCGATGGCTCCCTCTCCGTACTCACCACGAGCAAGGAGGTGAAGCCAGGCAGTAAGGTATCCTAACTATGCGACGTGCACTATTGCTCTCGGGCGGTGTGGATAGCTCCGTGGCACTCCATCTGATGATGGAGCGTGGCGAGGCGCCCGACCTCTTTTATATCTATATCGGAGCTAATGAGGCAGGCTATGAGGACTGCCCTAGCGAGGAGGATATGGAGATGGTGAAGTGGCTCGCCAAGCACTACGGTCGCCCTCTGGAGGTGATCAATCTGCATCGTGAGTACTGGGACTATGTGGTGCAATACATCATTGATACGGTGCGGGAGGGACGTACCCCTCACCCCGATATGCTCTGCAATCGGATCATCAAGTTTGGCTACTTCAATGAGTATGCGGGGCGGGATTACGATCAGATCGCAACGGGTCACTATGCGAGTAAAAAGGTGGTGGGCGATAAGGAGTTCCTCGCCACGGCGGTAGACCCAGTGAAAGACCAGACCGATTTCCTCGCTCAGATCACCTATCCTCAGCTACTGAAGGCCTATTTTCCCCTTGGGGAGTTGCCGAAGAGTGAGGTGCGGAGGATCGCTTCAATGGAGCACTTAGTCACGGCACAGCGAAAGGATAGCCAAGGGATTTGCTTCCTCGGTAAGGTAGATTATAATCAATTCTTGGAGCGCTATCTCGGTACTCAGAAGGGCGAAATCATTGAGCTGGAAACAGGCAAAGTGGTCGGTGAGCATCGGGGCTATTGGTTCCACACCATCGGTCAGCGGAAGGGGCTCGGATTATCGGGTGGCCCGTGGTTTGTGATCCGTAAGGATATTGAGCAAAATAGGCTCTATGTAAGCCGCGGCTACGACCCCGAGACGCAGTATGGCAATGTGGTGGAGATGCCGGAGATGCACTGGATTACGCTCGACCCGATGGAGGGGGAGGAGCTAGAGGTGACCTTCAAGGTACGCCACACGCCCGACTTTACCGTGGGACAACTGAAGCGGGACGCTGAGGGAATCTACACTCTGCACTCTACTGAATTGATTCAAGGGATTGCCCCAGGGCAGTTTTGTACTATCTACGACCGTTCACAGCAACTCTGCTACGGCTCGGGAGTGATTGCCCGTGGGCTAAGGCTTTAGTTGCAGCCGGAAGAGTAGTCCGTAGGTGGTTCGCTTGAAGGGGAAGCTATAATTGGAGACGAGCGGTCGGCGTTGCTGACGCTCCACAAACGCCCTAACGCTAATGGCATCAGAAAGCCCATACTCTGCTGAAAATTGCAGAGTATGGGCTTTCATGCCTTGTAGGGCAAGGTCGCTCTCCTGTTGTTGGATATTCCGGAGAAGACTATAGGTATAGGTGTGGTGGAGCTGTAGGCGAAGGCTCTGTCGCTCGCTCCTAAGTAGGCTGATCTTACTGGTGAAGAGGGGTGCGAAGGTGACGTAATAGCCTAGCCGACTATAGAGTTCATGGTCGGTCTGGTCGAGTATCCGCTTGGCGGTGGTTTGGAGGGTTTGGGAGTGGCGCTGATTGTACCTTTCCTCTAGCGAGATGCCGAGCTGGCTCTTCACTTCTAGCCCGATGAGCGGGCTCAGCTCCTCACTCACCACTAGGCTTTGGAGGTCATTCTGCTCGGCAGTGATGTAGTAGGTAGGCACCTCCACATAAGCCCGATACTGATGGGTCAGCTTGAGGGTGGGGATATGCTCCTTTAGCCACGAGTGCCACTGAGAGATATTGAGCGACACTTGCCAATTGGGCAGAGTTGCCAAAAGGCTTGGTAGCCCCTCACGCTCAAGGTAAAGGAGGCTCGACTGCTGGGCAAAGTGCTCTACCTCGGGGTGCTTCTGCAGTCGTGCGATGGTGCTATAGCGTAGGTTGCCCCGCTCTATCTTGGCCCCTTCGGTTTGGTAAGGGGTCACCGAGGTGTGGTGGTGCCGGTTGTTTTCGTAGGTAAAGGTGAGTTCGAGTCCCTTCAGAGGCTCGAACCTCAGCCGTGCCTCCATTTCATTTCGCCAAAAGGTGGTTAGAGGCTGGCGACTGCCTCCCTTCTGGGTAATGAGGCTCTGCTCCTGCATCTTTTCAAAGGTGGAGAGTGGGTGGTCCATACCGAGTCGGAAGGCGAATCCTGGCATCAGCTGTCGGTTGACAAAGCCAAGCCCCATCACCTTACCCCCATCGGCGAGCAACCCAGGCAAACTAGTACCTGTGGTTCGGCGGAGGTGCAGAGAGAAGTCTTGTAGTACTTTGATCGGTAGCGTGCTGAAGTGATACTGGAGCAAGAGGTCGAGGTAAGTGCCATTCTCAGATCTGTTGCCCTGCTGGTACTGAGCGCTCCTTGCCCCTAGTTGCCACTGATAATTGCTTCGCCATGTCGCTTGCCCCGTGAGTGGCTGGAGCCAATGAGCCGACATCGGCGGTAGGCGGTAGGCGAGCTCCAACTGGCCGAAGTAATGCTCCGTGCTGCCGAGCGCGGTAAGGTCTCGTAGTATCTCCCGCGTCATCCACTCAAATTGGCTCGCTTGACTCTCGCGGTGGCGTGCCTCAAATGGTTCGTGGATGAGTGCCATCGTGGTGCTTTGTAGGGAGAGGGTGAGCCCCTTGTAGCTCTGCTTGATTTGCAACCCCCTGACCCAGTCCCAACGACTACGAAGGGTGGTGAGGGCCGAGTAGTCGGAGGGGAACTGCTGGTACTTGAAGTAGCGATTCCAGAGACTATTGAGGCGGATATAACTGCCTTGCGAGGTATCGAATTGGTAGGTCACTTCGCTCTCGGAGCTACGCTCTCGCTCCTCAAGTAGGTCGGGGGCATACCCCTTTTGGCGATGTAGGCGGTAGCTGAATAGCCAATTGGAGAGGCTCCACGGACGCCTCTTATCAGCAGAATTGAGCCAACGCATATCGGCGAGTTCTAGGCTCTCCTGTTGCCTAAAGGTGGCACCGATGCCACCTTCATTGCGGAGGTCGCTATCAAAGGGATCGTAGAAGGGAGTAGACTTCTGTCGCTCTAGAGAGTAACGAATAGGGAACCTCAGTTGCCACCGCTTGGGCAGTAGCATACCCAGCTCTAGCTCGGTGCGAAGGAGGAAGGAGTGCATATCCTGTAGCTCGTACTTGCGACTATCCGAGGTGATAGCACCAAAGCCAGCGGTCCGATACTGCCCATCCAGATGAAGCGATGCTAGCTCTCCCAACTGCAATTGCATCGCCCCTTGGGCTGCCTTTCCGCCCACAGCCCTTGCTCCTTTCACCGCCATCTCATTGACCCACACCTCCGCAGAGAGTCGGCGGTCACTTTTATTCCGCACCCCAATCAGTACGGCCGTCACCTCACCCAGTGTGGGCTGCCCCTTCACCACCATGGTAGCCCCACGATGGGCAGGGTCGGGCTGCACAAAGGGGATGTGGTCCTCGCCTCCTGCCAACTGTCGCTGGTGCTTGAGCTCGGTCAGATCAGCCAAGGAGATTTGGACGAGGTTATTGGGTCGCCACACCTCGGACCTTATCAATTCCTCACCGAGTGCCGAATAATCGCCGATGGGAGTTGCCTCAAGTGGCAGGCGGTACTCATAATAATTGCGAGTAAAGTCGTGCCCCACCCTAATAAAAAGCTCCAACTCACCCCTTGCAATCATCTGCTCCGACTCCAAGTGACTCCAGAGCTCCAACTGCTGATAGTGGCGAAGGTCGAGCGATTGCTCCTTGTAGATAGCCACCGGCTGGCCAGGTGCTAGATACGCTATCTTCATCGCCAAAGCCTGCTCATCCTCGGCACGCACTGCCCAGTCAC
The DNA here is from genome assembly GCF_000372405.1 of Porphyromonas somerae DSM 23386. Classification (GTDB taxonomy): domain Bacteria; phylum Bacteroidota; class Bacteroidia; order Bacteroidales; family Porphyromonadaceae; genus Porphyromonas_A; species Porphyromonas_A somerae. The sequence goes on from NZ_AQVC01000001.1 coordinate 52,024, forward strand.
TTGCCACCTCATCTCGCTCCACTTCGGGCGGAGAGAGGTAAGGGATTGGTGCCCTTTGGCTATCCTCCTCTAGCGAAAGGGTACTCACCTGCATCTCGGCACTACGCATATCACTCGGCTCGATGCTGCTCTGAAACTTACTCCACGAGGTAGAGACGATCCTAAACTGTGCTAGTCGGAGCTGTGCCTCTTTGCTAAAACGAGTGAGCGACAACCGAAGTGTCCGCACATCTTGTAGCGACACTCGCTGCCCAATCTGTTCTGAAGGGGAGTGCAAAGGCACCCGTAGCTTCACCCACCGCTCTCGCTCGCTCAGTCGCTTCTCCCCCACAATCTGCTCACCACTCAGTCCCTGACGAGTGATCGGTAGCTCATACCTCAGATAGCCCTCCTCCTGCTCCTGAATCATATCCCTATTGAGGTCCTCGGTATCGGGGTCCCACGTCCGGGCACTCTCCACCCCTTGAATGATGCGAGGGGTGGAATTGCCCTCCATACCATTGATATAGCGATAACGCTCCAAGATAGAGGCCTCCACCTCGTCCCATTCATCGCCCAAGAAGAAGCGATAGTCGTCCTTTGCGGGGTCCTTTTCATCACGAAACAATTGATAGCGAGGGTGGCTCCGCTCCTCCTCCGAGGTCAGTCCATCCAGCCCCACATCTTGCTGATTGATCGGTACCTTTCCCGTAGTATCAAAGCCGTAGAGCTGTGGCGGGGTGAGTGCCTTCCGCCCCCACTCCGTCTCTTGCTTCGCCTCACTTCCCTCGTAGTAGATACCTTCGTCGGGGAGAATCTCCTCCTTCATTCGCCCAAGATCCAGGTAGAGCATCCCATCGGGGGCATCGGGATCAAGGGTAAAGGGGTCAAGCATCCAGAGCTCAATGTAACTGTAGCGCCGATTCTCTAGGTCATTGGTCGAAAGGGGATAGCTGATACTGCCCCACATTTCCTGCGGTGCAGTGGGGGCCTGAGGGTTGTAGGGACCCCGCTCGGAGGGATAGAAGGAGAGGTTGAGGGTGGAGAGCGTCTGTAGCCCGATGGGCGAACGGTCACGCTGCGGAAAGAACTCCTCGAGGGGCACCTCTCGAACCAAAGGGTGGCGACGCTGGCTTTGGTCTTTCATTAAGTGTGTTGGTTGGTGCGGTGCACCATCCCGTACCAGAAGAGCATCCACCTTGAACCACGCCAGTTGGGCACGGCTCTCAGGTCGCTCCAAATGCCCTAGAGACCACCCCTGCGGATAGGCGAGCTCAATGTATCTATTGCCCTCCTCAAAGTCCTCCACTACGATCTTATCACTGCCACTGCGCGAACGATTATAATCGGAAAGCAACTCCGCATAAGAGGCCTGCAGAGAGAGCTTCAGCGGCTCGCGTACCTCTAGTCCACTCCACTCATTGAACCACTCAATTACCGATGGGCTCTCCCAATGGTAGCTAGCATGCACCCCCCACATATGGTTGCGTAGCACCTCCTCACCCCATCGTATCCTATTCCGTCGGCTATCCTCCCAATAGGCGAGCAACGTACCGCCGACATTGAGGCGCGGTGAGGGCGTCCAATTCAGTTCCGCACCCACCAGAGACTTCTCCTTGCGTCGCTGCTGCTCTCGCTCCTTCACCGTAATCTCGATCGTCTCCGTGGTATTGGTGGTCAGCGTAAGCCTCCCCGAAAGGTAGTCAATCACATACTCCACCCCCTCGGAGAGCTGTCGACCACTCGCCTCTACCCGCACACTCCCTGGCTCAATCTTCTGATGACCTAGCGACACCGACTGCGTCTGGCTCCCCGTCACTTCCGCTTGAATTCTAAAGAGGTCTAGCTCCTGAGCCTCCTTTGCCTCACGTTGGCTCTTGGTATAAAGTACTTGAAAGGTAGGGTAGCCATCCCGAGGTATCTCTACAAAAGGATACCTTTGAGGTAGAAAGAGGGTGCCAGTCGCCTTGAGATAAGTGACCCCATCAATCAGGTCAAAGAGCCCATCGGGTGCCCCACCCCGACCAGAGCTATCGGCTCGGTCCCAGGCAAATAGGTCGAGCCACGAGCGACCACTATCCGCTCCTCTCTCCACAATCGGTTTATCTACCCCCGCCTCCTCGTCCTTAAAAACTAGCGACACCTGTAGTTCGTCATTCTGGATATCTGGCCTTGCCCCCGAGAGAGAGTAGCCATTCTTCATCATCAACCCCCAAAGCGGTGAGTGAGGAGAGCGATCTTGCTCTGAAAGCAGTGCTACACGCCGACTACCCCCCTCCGCAGTCACCAAGTCCCCCACCTGGTACCGCTTTCCTTTATAATGATAGCTGTAGGCAACCGCCAGTATCTGCCCATCTCCGAGCCGACTTTGAAGAGAGATAAATCCGAGTGTCGGGTGGAGGGTATAGGCCGATGGCGGAAGCTTTCGGGCAGAAGTGATCTCGATACCACTTGCCTCAAAAAGGTTGCTACTAGGGAGTTGTTGAGCAGTCGAAGCCCCTTTGAAGGCAGTAATCGGTTCCGAACGGCTCCGATTATCCATCTGACGTGGGGTGGTGACCCACACCTCCACTCGGTCTATGTAGAGGTCACTCTCCACAAGGGGCAAGTGCTTGAGTGCGTCGCTATATTGGGCGGCAAAGAACTCCGAGAGAAAGAAGTGCTGAGCAAAGTCGTAGTCACTCCCCTTGAGCTCCGTCTGGATCAATTGTCGTCCGCCCTGCACCACAATCTTACGCTCCTCGGCATACTGCCGACTGGCCACCACCTGAAGCGAGAAAGGGCCCATCAGCAAGTCCGCCCGTACGCCAAAGAGCTCCCCGCCGGTATCAATCAACGGATTGTGACTCTCCATTCGCACATTGCCCGCCTGTAGTCGCTGCACAAAGTCGTAGTTTTCACCCTCATACCTCAGCCGCACTCTACTTCGGCGATCCGCCATCACTGGCTCGGTAGTGTAGCTAAGGTCGAGCTGCAATCGCTCGGAGTAGTTGGCCTTGAGGTGAATATTCATCTCTGGAAGAATGGTGAAATGGCTTCGCTTACGTAGCCCCACTGGTAGCAGAGGATTATCCTCCTCAGTAGTGGTATGACTTAGATTGAGGGAGAGATAGCCATTGGCTTTTAATCCCAGCTTAGGACGCTGGGGAAGGGGCTTGGGAAGTGGAGGCTTCCCCTTTTCATAAAAGACTTCACCCGTTTGCTGTAGTGCCTTCGCACGGAAATACTCCTCGGAGGTGAGTAGCTCCCGCAATTGCCACGCCCCCAAGCTATCTCGGCTATAGAGGAGGTAGTAGCCCGTCGCCGGGAGATACCCCACCGAATCGGTCTGGAGAGATTGCGCCCTTCCACTACCCCAGAAGAGTAGTACAAGGGTCAATGCCACGTAGCACCGTCGCATCGCTCTCCACACACGCTATAGCATCTGCAGACCCTTGCGGATCATATCATTAATACTCATATTGGGATCGGACTTTGCCAGCTTTGCCACCACCTTACGGGCAGCTGCAGCAGGATAGCCGAGGGCAATAAACGCCTTCTCCGCCTCCTCGTACATAGCCTGGTGCTCCGTGGCAAGTGGGTCCTTACTACTATCAATACCGATATTGAAGGTGCCCATCTCCGCTTCGATCTTATCCTTCAGCTCCACAATAATTCGCTGAGCGGTACGAACCCCTACCCCCTTGATCGACTTCAACCCCGCCTCATTTCCCTCCTTAATCAGTCGGGTGAGCTCACTTGGGGTAAAGCTGGAGAGAGCCAGACGAGCCGTGGCAGGACCAACGCCATTCACCGTAATCAGCAGACGAAAGAGCTTCCGCTCCGCCTCCTCACAAAAGCCATAAAGGTCGTGGGTATCCTCCCTCAGCACCTCATGCACCAAGAGCTTCGCCTCCTCTCCCTCGCGTATCTTATTGTAGGTATTGAGGGAGATAGCGAGTAAATAGCCTATTCCTCCGCCCACCTCTATTATCGCAGCCGTGGGGGTACGCTCTACCACCTTCCCTCTCAAGTATTCTATCATGTCGTTCTATCTTAATTACTAGTGGCAAAGAAAAGTGCCACCTCTCATATTCCCCAAAGATACAAAAAAATACCTCAAGTCTCTCGACTTAAGGTACCTACTTAAACCTTAAATTATTATGAAAAAACTATAGAGGTTCGTGGCGGATTTGAACCGCCGTACACGGTTTTGCAGACCGTTGCCTAACCACTCGGCCAACGAACCATTTGCCTTAAGCATTGGCAAAGATACCAAAAATATTGACACTGACAAAAAAAGTCCACAAGACCCCAATGGCTGTCTGGTTGGAAAATAATAAGTAAATTACACTAGTAATTTAAATCTACGTTTTATGATTTCAAGTACATTCGCCATAATTATATTCAGTTATTCGTAATCTTCGCCTTGTATTCCTAACTCACCTTTGCTCATGGCATTGGCAATATCTATTTTCAGCTCTTCGTCATAATCTTTACTGGTTAGAAAGCTATTGACGATGCGTAGCAGCAAATCTTGGTCGATGTTCGATGCTGCCACGTGATAAATGATAGATTCCAATGTACGCATACAGATACAAGCGTGCCAATAGTAATTATTTTTATGTAAGAAGTACGCACCCAAACTCAGTGCAATACGCTTGTTCCCATCATTGAAGAAGTGCCCGGAACAAAATCTATACATCAAATAGGTCAGTTTGTCGGCAAAGGTAGGATAGTATAAATCGTTTTGCACAAAATCCAATATAGCACGAATACCGCCTTCATCACGCACTCCTTCAAAGCCACCATCACTGGCATCAATCATTTTGCTATAGATGCTTAGAGTTTCATCGTAATCTATGTAAATAATTTCCTTACTCATCCTCTGCCTGTTTTAAGCGTTTCAGTACATCTTTATTGTCCGCTAAAATTTGGTCAAAATCAATAGACTGGTCACCGATGAATCGTTCAAACTCTTCAGGAGTAACAGCTTGTAGATAGTCTGCAATGTTACCATGATACGCATCCCGGAAACTAAAATCCCTTGAAGCCATTTTTGTTCTGGCATCATTCAGATAAGGTTTCTGCATGGGATGTTCGGCAAGTTCGTTTACAATACGCTTCACTTCGTCAATAGTAAGTTTTCTGCCACCGTTTTCCTTGAATCGTTCATTGATAACTGCACCCACACCGTTTTCAAAAGAAGAAATAACCAATAAAACCTCTGAATACAGCGTGTGTCGAACATTGTCTTTGGAATCCAACTTCAACACTTCCCGGTATTCCTTAGCATTCTCCTTGAATACAGCCTTGTAAATGAAATCTGTAATTTGAGAATATTTGTATGTGGGATGTCCCTCCACGTATTGTTTGATGGCAGAAGTGAGATTTTTACGATAGTTTTCCTCTGTAATTGCGGCAGGAAGGTAATGCACATCCCTGCGGTTGATATATTTTGTTCCTCCACCTGTCTTTTCATTGATAGTGGTAATCACAAAATCCAAGATGAGGCTACGGACTTTCTTGGCTTTTTCACTCTCTGTAAGTAGCATACCCATATTCAAGAAAGAGCGGAAATTAAACAGTCCAAGTTGTGTTGTTTTGCTCGCCTCATTAATAAGGTGAGCAAATTCTAACTTAAACTCTTTCAGTTGTTTACCCTTACATAAAATATATCCGTTATGCTTCAATTCATCAGAATTTGATTGCAGGTAACGATCTATTGTAGATGTGTCAACTTGATAAAAGTCGGCAACCATTTTTTTTGTAAAGCGGTATTCGCCCTCAAAGAGCATTCCTTCTATATCAAGATGCTCTTGTACCTTACTGACCGCAAAACGATTGTTAAGTACATTCTGCCGTTCTATGTTTGAGATGGTCAAATCTTTCATATCACTTCACGATTACGTAGTTTCAAATTACTAGTGCAATTTACATATTATTTTCCAACCAGACAGCCATTGGATTTTTGTACTGCAGGGGTTACGCATTAGGAGTAAATGCATAAGTTAATGACCCTATAAAATAGGAGAAAGGAGTGACCCAAAAATCCAATTTATAACAAGCTGATATTCAAAACCATATAAAAGCGAAAACTGAGTTGCAACTAAGCGATCGGCGAGTTGCAACTAAGCAATTGCCGAGATGCAACAAAGCAAATGCTTAGTTGCAACTAAACTTTTGGTCACTTAGCTGTTGCTTTTTTAGGCTGTTATTCAAAGACCATCTGCACCCTTATTTGTGGGATGGATTTGTCCGTGGATGTTAATTATTCACACCGTGTAACAGTCTCCTTATCCATAGACACCCCGATAAAAGCCACTCACAAGGCTATTCTAATGCGTAAGCCCTGATTAGCTGCCCATTTTTATGGCCTAACTAAAAAACATTAGCTACCTTTGCAACCCAGTTGCAAGTTTAATCATTAATCCTAGTTTATGATGAGGAGTCATCAGCCTTGTTGTCTTGCCATCTGTAAGTGTATAGTGATGTTATTATCGCTTACATTTTCCAAGACAGACATTTTTGCACAGGAGCAGAGCAAGGGAGTATCCATCTCTTGCATCGTGCGTGATGCCATTACGCAAGAACCAATAGATGGAGTGGTTGTATCAATCAACGACCGTGAAACAGGAGTCACTGCAAGGGGCGGAAAAATCACCGTATTGGTGCCCCACAGTGCGACCCTTAAGTTCTCTCACATTGCGTATGAAGCCGTTGAGATCAGGAATGCTACGAAAGAGGCATCTAGTGGTCACCCACTCTATATCTCCCTCTATGCATCCAACTTTTCGCTCAATGAAGTAGTGGTAAAAAGTAAAGCCACTACAAAGAGTGTTACAGTAGCAGAAACACTCAGTAGCCGGGATATTTCTAGTAATCTAGGGAGCTCGCTTGCTGAAGCCATCTCCAAAGTAAAAGGAGTATCTATGCTATCGACGGGTCCCAATGCGAGCAAACCAGTCATTCACGGCATGCACAGTAATCGGGTGATGATTGTTAATAATGGCATACGCCACGTAGGTCAAGGCTGGGGCATCGATATGGCACCAGAGATCGACTTTAGTATGGCGCAAAATGTCCGAGTACTCAAGGGGGCAGAGGTGGTAAAGCATGGTTCGGGAGCCCTAGGTGGTGTAGTAGAAATAGACCCTCCATTGCTTGAATATCAACAAAAGGGCATTGGGGGAAAGATTGCCACCTCATATATCACCAATGGGCGTGGGCTGGTTGGCCTCATCGGGATCAATGGCTCACACAATAATCATTGGGCTTGGAATATAGCCGCCTCTTATCAAAACTACGGCGATAAGTCTACTGCCCACTACCTACTCAATAATACGGGTAGTAGGCAATGGAGTACCACTGCGCAATTGGGCTATAGGCGTGGAAGTCGATTCGCCTCCGAATTGTACTACTCCTTTTTTCACTCTCATGAAGCCAGCATGTTTGCTTGGCAAATAGGAAGTCGTGATCTCTTTGAACAGAGACTGAAAATAGGGAAACCAGAGCTTATCTACCCATTCACAAGGAAAATCCAATACCCCTACTCCAAAGTGTGGCATCACCTTATCAACTCGCGCACTCGCTACGATCTTACCACCGAGCAAGTACTTCGGCTCAATCTATCCTACCAGCTAGATATACACAAGGATTACCACAATCGACGCAATTACCGATCCTACGTGCCAGAGTACAGCATGCGACTCTCTACACTTGATGGGCTCCTAACCTGGAACCACTACAACCTACTAGGTACGGAAGCTGAAGTGGGGGCGGAGATTCAAATCTCCACCAATGACAATCCCGAAGATACCGGTGTGCAACCAATGATTCCAAACTATAAGGCCTATACGTTCAGTCTATTTGCTTGGCAGAAAAAAGTATGGGAGCACTTCTACATGGATTGGGGTTTTAGGTATGAAGATTATACAATCGGAGTAGCTGGCTACGACTTAGCAAGTGAATACTTCTCAGATGCCGATCACCGCACTCTACTAGGAGGGCAAATAGGCGTAGGCTATACTCCTACCGACAAGCTTTCGGTCATTAGTAGTTTCTCTATCCTCCAGCGTCCACCACACGTGTACGAACGCTTTTCCCTCGGAGTAGATAAAGCAGCAGGAGTATTCTCCCGAGGCGACCGCAACCTAACCCCAGAGATTGGCTATAAGTGGGTCAATTCCATAGAGTACAGTGGGGACAAGCTTGCCTGCTCTATTGAAGGATTTCTACAGTACGTCAATGGATATATCTATCAGGCCACTAAACGTGGCACATTCTTTCAGACTCAAGCAGGAGAGTACCCCGTGTTTGATTTCTGGCAAGAAAACGCCTTCTTCTGCGGTGCAGACTTCAAAGCCAATGCCAATATCATAGGAAAACTACTTGCATACGGGCTCCAAACAGGCATCACGGTGGGACACCTAAAGAATATGCTACATGTCCCTAATATCGCCCCATTCAGGTGGCGTCACTGGATAGAGTCGGAGTATACCATTCCCGGCACCTCTATAGAGCTATCAGGCAACTTCGAGATGACCTATGTCGCAAAGCAAACGCTCTTTAGCCCAGAGCTAGACCTAGTGGACTTCACCCCACCAGCCTATACACTCTTCGACCTCTCATTAAAGGCAAAAGCCCCTGTCACTTTCGGGAAAAGCCTAGAGGGGGAGGTGAGTATTGAAAACCTCACCAACGCAGAGTATAAAGACTACACCAATCGCTTCAGATACTACTTCCACAATCTAGGTAGAAGTGTGAAGCTACGCCTAATGTGGACATTCTGATCACAACAACTATTTTTCAACACAATAACCATTTTTATAGACAACAATTTTATGAAATTAAAAAGCTTATTCACCGTGATGGTGGCTATGATGGTAGCTATGATGGCTACTGGATGCAAGAATGGGATTGTCAATCAGGTTCCAGAGCCTGAAGACCAAAAGCTCAAAAAGCTTCATGAGGATCCTACTACTGCAGAGTTTATCCTACAAGAGTGCCACACGCACGGCCCTTCAACTTGGCACGGCAATGGGGTGTCAGACCAAGTTAAGTACTTCAAAACCTTCCAGAAGATTACCTATAAGCTGAAAAAGGGGAAGGATGGCAATGGGAGACCAACACTAGAGTGGGGGCCAGCAGAGGATAGCCCAAAGGCCTTCTATGTACGTACCGGTCTTGACTATGGAGAGAGCCTTTCAAAGCCAGGCAATGGCGGCAATTTCTACTCCCTAGTAATCAAGTACTATAATGCTAAAGGAGAAGACATCACCCATCAATTTGTAACTAATGGGCAAGAGCATATTCACCAGCACTTCTTTATCCCAGTAAATAACTCTATCAAAACTTGGGATGCAACTGATAAAGAGGAGCTGATGACCAACCTTCCAAAGGATGAAAATGGCGTAACTGACCTCTTTAAGTACTGGTATATGGATACTGACCCACACGACAAGCTAGCATCTGACGATGAGGCTAAATTCATCAAGGATCCACGTGGCTTTAAGGGTATCCTTCAATTTAATCCATTTAAGCCGGTTGAAGAAGGGGTTATTCCCGTGACCTATTCTTGTGATATCCAAGTGAAACTGATGCACTCCCTTACCAATAAGAAGGATCCTAAAAAGACCTTCTCAAAGACCGAAACTCCATCACCTTACAACAAGCCATCTACAGCCCAGCTCCAAGTGGATGTATGGGATCTAGATACGAAGATACACTTCGTGGTATTCAGTAGCCGTATGGAGTACCTCATGGATGATAGTATGAAGACCTTTGCCGACCTCAAGACTGATGAGCAAAGAGACTATGTACGTCGTTATGCCAAGGCGTGGGGCTGCACACTAGATCAAGCGGTAGTAGATATCCTAGGACAGCTATCTGGTAGCACACTACACGTATCTTCTAACCTCTAAATTGAGGTATAATAGCTTATAATGGTAAGTGCCCTCCTTTTAGAAAAGGGGGGCACTTATTTATTCGCTCTATTTCGGGCTTCCAATATACTCTAGTGGGGAGGGGGTGAAGTGTGGGCTAGGCATAGCCGTGGAGGCCACCCAAGATAAAATTAACGCCAAAGTAGGTCATCAGGATGGTCATAAACGCTACTATTAGATAGGCGTGTAGGAATCTCTCCTTTCTGAAAGCTTTGAGGACACCTTGGTGTAATGGTAAGGCATAGACCAGCATCGTGATGAGTGCCCAGGTCTCTTTGGGGTCCCACCCCCAGTATCTACCCCACGAGATATTGGCCCATACCGCTCCGATAAATATACCGGCGGTGAGCAAGAAGAGTGCGGGATAGAGTAGCAAGCGACTGAGCTGAGTCAGTTGCTCGGTGGGCTTTCCCTTCCTCAGTAGCACCAGTCCTGTAATCCCATTAAAGAAAAGGAAGCAGAAGAGAGTGTAGGAGAGCATCATCACGATCACATGGATACTCAGGAGCGGAGAGCTGAGCACTGGCATTAGTGGGGTCATCTGCGGATTGCTCTCCCCCATCACAGAGACCATAAGTGCCAGGCCACTGGATAGCATTCCAAAAGAGAGGAAGAGGTCGGAGTGCCAACTGAGGAAAAAGGCTATAAGCAGGATAGTGAGTGCCAAGAACTGCATCGTCTCAAATCCATTACTTAGAGGGATATGTCCGGCTGATACCCCTCTCAGTGTACTGCAAACTATCAAGTATAGAGCTGCTAAGCCGATAAGTGACTGACCTATCCTTTTCAGCAACCGAAATGCATTTTGCTCCCTCAGACGGTTGCTCAATATAAGGATGTAATAGAAAACCCCTAGCAATATCAAGGTAATCGCCAGTGGTAGCGTGTGGGATAGTTGGTTGTAGAGCCTTTCACTCTGGAAGCGACCCTCAGAGGGTAATAGCTCACCCGCTTTCTTTTGCTGGTAAAGACGTATCTTCTCTAAGGTCTTAGTGAGTCCATCATAATTGTGGGTGCGGGTAAGCTCGGTGAGATAATCTGTGGAGCGACGGATAAAGAGCCATTCCTCCTCAGGGAGGTCGGTGGGCAAACGGTCGGCCTGTGCCATCCATCGGATGCTTCCTCCCTCTGGTATTGGAAACATCTTTATCGCTTGCCCTGAGAGTAGAGAGCCGACAATATTGTACTTTTCGTAGAGTGCCAGCACGTCTCTTGCCTCAGACTCGGGTAGATGACCTGTATTGAGTGCTTCGAGTGCTTTAGATAGCTTCATTTCCCCTGCTTCATCAAAGAAATCTTGCCAGCTGACATACCTCTTCTCCGTACCCAAAAGGGAGCGCATCGGAGCGCCCTTCACTCGAATCATAGGCACCTCAATCCAATCGGAAGGATAGAGTAGCCACCCAGTGAGTACCTGCTCGGCAGTGAGGCCTTTGTAAGAGGGTTTGCCATACAGCTTGGTCACAAGATCACGAGCGAACGATTGCATGGGGCAGATACGCCCATTGTGGTAAACATATAATTGACCGAACTGCTCCGCTTGTGTCGGTGGCATCACGCCTGGAAGGGCACGGTCACTAGATGCATAAGCACTCTGCGAAGTACAGAGCAATAGGAGAGGAAGGAGCAGCATCGGCACCACCTTTCGTGCATGAGATAGTTGCCTTAGCGTCCGACGGAATTCGCCCTTCGGATCTATCAAGACTAGGATCATGGCCACTAAGAGCAGCCCATAGCCACAGTAGGTAAAAGCAATGCCCCAGGGGTCATAGACAACGCTGAGCCGCACCCCTTTTTGGTCCTCATCATAGCCACTTTGGTAAAAACGGTACTGCCGATGATGTCCAATGTGATTCATTGAGACCCGTTCTGCCCCACCATAATCAAAGCGGAGCAAGCTCACAAAGTCCATAGGCGACTGTGTACCGGTATAATAGAGTATTTCAAACGATTCCAAATTTACGGTAAAGGGGAGCTTCACACTCTTCCCCTCCTTAGTGGTAAAGGAGCTAGCGGCTTCTCCCTTATAGAGGTAAAGGTCGCCCCTTTGGGAAAAGAAATAAGTGAGCCCGGAGCCCAGTAGGATTACGCCAAAAGCGATGTGAAGGAGCAGAGCTCCCATGTGGCAACCCTTTCGATGGTATCTCAGTAGTAGCGCCAATGCTGAGATGGCAAGTAGCAACCAGAGGCCAACAAAATACCACGACCCATAAATGTACTGATGGGCAAAGGCTGCTCCCTCTACCTTTTCAATAAAAGTGGCTATGATCAAGACCACAATGGTCAAGATCAATAGCCCAAAAGAAATAATAGTCAATCGTCTCTTCATTAGATCCGATGTAGTAATAAAAGTAATAAATTAGGGAGGGTTAAATCGCCTCAATAAACTTCACAATTGCCTCACGGTCTTCTCGCTTCAGCTCCCTAAACTTCTCAGTGGTCCAACGAGCCTGAGAGACACCTCCCTCGCGTGAGCATCCATGCCACATAATGGCCTCAATCACATTGCGGGCACGAGCATCGTAGAGCCGATCATCATGGCCAGTACATATCCTCATTAGCCCTTTACCCCAAAGCGGAGGAGTGCGGATCCAGCCTTTACGTACATCGTTTTTCATATAGAGACGGTGCGATACCAAGTCGGTATATGGCCAGATGGTCTGGTGTGGATAGTGTGGCATTCGTGGGTCGTTGGGGGTGTAGTTTGGTTCGCCTGGGTAGGTAAGTAGGTCCTCACCCGTTGTCCACGAAGGTCTATGGCAGGTAGCACACCCAATCTCCGTGAAGAGCTTCTTCCCTCTTTGCACCACTGGATCATCCATGTGTCGGGCAGCCGGTACAGCGAGGCCTCGCAGCCACGTCATGTAATTGACATAGTCCTCTAGCTGCATCTCTTCGGGGTGATCATTGCTCATAAAGTAATTGTAGATATCTTTTTCAGGGTCACCCGTCTTATTCCATTCAGGGTAATAGCGGTAGAACTCTGCCTGCACCTCAGGGTCTTTGCTCGCAGTGAGGGCGTATTCCTTCGTTACATTGACCGAAGTAAGGCCGGGGCGAGTAACATTGAAGTTGGCCCAGTGCTGGGTATCAAAGGTAAAGGTGCTCAGCTCCAAAAAGTGTCCGAACCTAAATGGACGCATGGTGATGGAGTCAATAGCAGTCCATTGGCCATTGGCAAACCTGCTTGGGTCCAGCTCCGTAAACTGTGCCTCATGCTGCCACTGGGCGAGGAGATCTTCGTCAGAAATAGCCTCTATCAGGCCGTTGCCAAAGAAAGGAATCGCATTCTTGAGCCGAATCATAATATCCTCTACAGCGACAGGCTTCCCATGGTGCGAAGGCTTGACATAGTAAGCATCCTCAGGTATTTTCACTTCAGGATAGATGAGGCTATACTTCTCACCATCGGGGAAGGTATTGCCCCAGTCGTCAGTGTACTCCAGCCAATTAATTTCCACCTTAGAGGGGTCTAGATAAGACTTGAATGGGGGCATACCTTGGAATTTTGGGCTGAAGAAGGAGAGCAAGTCGCCATCGGCATTACAGATCTCCAGCTCCGTAGAATTACCCCACTCCTTAGGGTCGAACTTGGTGATACGCCATCCGTGACCATAGCCAATATGGCAGGTTTCGCAAGAAGGGCGTGAGTAGAGTGGCCCTCGACCATTGAAAGGCCGTTGACTTGAATTAAAGGGGCGCTCAAAAAAGAATTCGCCCATTTTGAATTGAAACTCAAGCCCAGCTTCCTCGATGGCTGGTGTAGGGTCTTCGTATGCACTAGCAGTGGAATTAAAGGTGGTGCCCAATCGTCCGCCAGCATACCACTCATCGGCTAGTTCTTCCTCTCCTTTCGGGTCACAGCCAGGGTCCTTCTGGCATGATGTGGAGAGTAATCCCAATAGTATCCCTGCTGCAGACAGGAATAGGGCTTTTGTGTTGTACCTCATTTGATTCATTGATATATGTAGGTTTGTTGTTTCATTTTAATAGTGCTCATTGAGTGCCCAGGGAACAATTGCTTATTCTCCCAGGGCACTCAATGAGATTCTGCTGGCACCTCACTGGTATAAAAAGAGAATGTTGCACGAAGTGCCATTCTCGCACATTTGTTCCAAATGTGCCGAGACTTTGCACGAAGGATGATATGCAAGGCGCTGAGGGTGAGGCCGAAGGGAGCGTACTCACGTACGTGACCTAGGCCGAATTCCGAAAGCAACGAAGCAGATCGCCTTCGTGCAACAGTCTCAAAAGAGGTACCACATAGAGAGCAATACTACTTCTTAGCCAGCTCTTGCTTGAGTTCGCTAAGCGTTTCATCGAGTGCCTTGCAGGCATCCATAGCGGTCTTACATCCTGCATCCTTATAGTTGAGAACGAAAGGAGCCTTCATGCTTATAATAGCTTTCTTGGCATCGTTTATCGCCTTGATCACCTTAGCATCCATTTCCTTATTATGCGTTTGCATATACTGATGGAGTGAAGCCCCACGATTTCCCTCGATACCACCAAGGTAGACATTCTCTACGGAGGTGATATTGTCATAAAAGTCATGGATAGACCTTTGGCTGTAAGGCGACTCAATATAGGATATATCCTCACCAGTGTGCGCCGAACCAATCTTAGAAGTACCTACTTCATCGCAAATATCATTACATCCAGAGACAATGGCCTCCATAGCATTGATCCAAGAGCGGTATATCGAACCTGGCTGTCCGGCCTTAACCATATTCTCTCCATAGGAGAACTGGCCACCTACTAGCACTTGTAGCTCCACATCTTCCAGGATATGCTTCACTAGCTCCTTATTGAGCTTAGAGGCATGCTCCTCACCAGCCCACGCGGTTAGCAATTGCCAGCAGCTATTACGCAAGTCACCAGCTACGGCAATGGCATATATCAGGTGCTCTTCAGATATAGAGCCAGCAGTGCGAGGCTTGCCTTTCTCAAAGAGGATATACTCTACTCCGTGAAAACCGAGAAGCTCCTGACCAAGCTTAGTCCTTGCTACTATGTCGGAGTCCTCTCCATCTAGCTCCTTGATATTTGCTGCTTTGTCTAGATATTTTTGCAGAGCTGGTAGGTCAAGAGGCCAAGAGTCGATATGTGGGTCGATACCAAAATCACTTGCTGCCCCGAAGAGAAATGCCTCGCTGCGCTCCCACCAACTACGAGAGGTGATAAAATCATCACACGCCTTATTGAGGTGCTCCTGGGTGGGGTCCTTTCTATAAGTCCGTAAGTCCTCTACTAAGTCAGCAGCTTTTATGGCCATCTTAGTATAGGTAGGGACTACCGTCTTATTGACGAAAGTCTCGGCAATCTCTTGATAGGCTTTGTCGCGTTGCTCATCATCGGATATGGTTACCTCACTATGATTACAAGATGATAGGGGTGCAATAAAGAGCAATCCGATTGATGCCACTAAGGCATAAGAAAATAACTTGTTCATCGCTGTATATTTTTATTTTATTATTTTGTTTTCTGAATAAAGAGGTTATGCTACTTCAAGAAAAATCCCGAGTAAGCCACGCCAAGTGATATGCTAGGTTCATTATTAAACTCCTTCTTCAAGAGTCTAATGCTGTACTCGCCCTTGATCATCAGCTCCTTCATTGGGTAGTAATTGAATCCTGCCGCAATTCGCTGTCTATCAGTCCAAGTGTAATCGCTATTGCCCTTGACTGGATGGTAGGCATCATAATTTTCGTAGGCACCAAAGAGATAAAGCTTTTGACGCCCATCTCGCTTAGAGGGGAATAGATACAAGAGGTCATAACCGGCCTGTATCGAGGCTGCATGTGCCCGATCCCCCACGAGTGTACGCTTGTAGGGCGATGATGCACTCTGCGCGCGATTGTGCTGCGAAATGATACCGGCATCGCCTAGGTGACCATAATCAAAGCTACCCATCGCACGGAATCCATAGCCATTGTAGCTAAAGTCGGCAGAGCCGATGGTTACAGCACCACGCACGCCCTGATATTTGCCTCGCTCATCGCTCTGAAGTGTGTTATTAAACGACTCTCCATAATACCCGCTCAGACCGATACGTAGTCCTTTAATGGGATAAAAATCGAGGCGTAGAGCTACAGCGTATTTATTGGAGGGAGTGAATTCAAAGGCACTTGCAGAGCCATTCTTAATCCATTGATCCTTACTGAAAAGTAGCGAATTGAGCCCAGGTAGTAGCATCGCTTGATAGCGCATAAAACGCCACTTGCCCCAAAGCGAAATACCCGTTTGGTGCCACGTACAAGGCAGTATCTGGTTTTCACCTTCTGGTCGGTACACCGTGAAAAACTCATTGGGCAGGTGGTGCGCATTAGTATAGCCTACAGGTACAATATCGTGACCCAATCGGATATTAAAGTGGGGGTTAAATGACTTCTGTAGCCAGAATTGCTCCAGGGCTACCTCACCTCCACGCTCTATCTCCTTCTCCCACTCGCCAAATTCCTCATCCTCGATCTCCATGGCACTCTCTACCCCGCCATGCTCTATCTCCAGCTCGGTATTGAGCGACCAGCCGTGTCCAAAGTCATAGCCTAGCATCAGTACCACATGAGGCAAATCTACAGCACCTCGGCTAGGCACATCTTTGTAGCGATCCGCCTTGCTGTACCGATTCACATTATCAGAGTAAAAGTAGCGACTTGCTACGGCCTCTCCATAACCTCCTAGCGTTAGACGACTTCGTGCTGGCTTTACACTATCCGTCTTGCAACATTGTGCATTGGCAAAGCTTAGCGAACTCACAGAAAGCACGAAGAGTAACGATGTCTTGAATAAAACCTTTCTTATCATCATATCTATATTGTTATTTTTGATGCAAAGTTATGGAGATGGGTACCCATTGTCAATACCTAATTGATATGATTTTTTAGGCCTTTTTAAAATCTTTTCCCAACTCTCCGTAAAGGCAAACATGACGCTTACCACCTCACTACTTCCCTATTAGTTTCGCCCTCAACTCCAAGCTGAACAACAAGCACTTTTGTATTATTAAGGAAATAATATCAAAAATAATATACCTACATCTTGTGATACAAAGGAGCAAGCCCGACCTATCCGATAAGGCATCTTACTCCACCCGGCAGAGGCGTTCGACCCGTCCGATAAGCCCCTCCCGTAGCAGAGCAAAAGTGGAGATGCAACTAAGCAATCGGCGAGTTGCAACTAAGCAATTGCCGAGATGCAACTAAGCAATTGCTTAGTTGCATCTCAGTTTTTGCCCTTCTAACCCCCTGATTTATAGCAAGATATAAAAGCGGTTTTTCCGACTTGTCCGACCCGTCTGACCTGTCCGACTTGTCCGATAAGCCACCCCCAAAAAACAGTGTTTTTCACATTCCAGACCTGTCTACAGCTGTCCAAATAAAGCTTAATGCAAATCATAGCAAATATCAAATATTTAGGGTACATTTGCAAGTGCTCACAGCGTGAAATAGTAGTATTTCATATTACTAAAAGGATAAAAGAATTAGGCAGTAATCATGACTAAAAACAACATAGAAGCCTCCACACGACACAAGGAGCGTAAGACTCCAACCCTCAGTCGGTATCTGATACTTTTGGTAGATATGGTGGTGGGCGTTGTAGCGGCAGTAGCGTCGCTACTTGCTTTTTACACCGTCACAGGGCTAGTGACTTTTACGCCACAGATGTTGGCTACGATAGCAATAGCTGGTCTCGTCGCCACCCTTCTCTCTTCCTACCTACTAGGTACCTACCGACCCCTTCTCAGGTACCAATACTTCTCCATTGGGCGCCGACTGCTGGTGATGTTTTTCCTGAATACCCTGCTATTCTATGGGATACTCCTTGCTGGCAACTACTGGATTCCATTGGGCTACGGTGGTAAGATGCTCCTGATGATCGCCATCACCTACTTTGGTACCTTCTTCGTGCTATTCGTGCTCTACCGATCGGTAGCAGTATTGGCAGCACGTGCTTTCTGGGGCGTCTCCACAACCAATCACCAACGCGAGCGGGTACTCCTCTATGGTGTGAGCAACGCCAGTAGCGATCTAGCTTTGCAGCTGGAGGAGAGCCCCAAGTACAAGGTGGTAGGTTTTTGTAATAGAGGGAGTGTCAAGGGCGGTGCAACCGTCTCCAATTATAATATCTACCATCTCAAGGATGAGGAGCAACTCAAGCAATTGGCACAGGAGCTCAATCTCGATGCGGTTATCTTCACAGACCGTAGCGATCTCCTCAAAGAGCGAGAGACCCTTATTTACCAACTCGCCTCTCTCGGCGTGAAGAGCTTATTAGCCCCCGAGATCAGCGAAACCTCGCCTACCGACATTGCTCGTGATAGCGTACAGAAGATAGAGATGGAGGACCTCCTCAAGCGGGAGGTGATCCACCACGAGCCCGAAAAGGTAAAGGAGATGTACCGCGACAAGGTGGTGATGGTCACCGGTGCCGCCGGAAGTATCGGGTCGGAGCTGGTGATGCAGATAGCTCAGCTACCGATCAAGCAACTCCTACTACTCGATATCGCCGAGACCCCACTCCACAATGTGAGACTAAAGCTCAAGGAGTGGTACCCCAACCTTGACTTCGTGCCGATCCTCGGGGACATCCGTAGCCAGAATAGACTAGACGCCCTATTTGCAAAGTACCGACCCAATATTGTGCTCCACGCCGCCGCCTACAAGCATGTACCCCTCCTAGAGGAGAACCCCTGCGAGGGGGTGCTAGTGAATGTGCAAGGCTCTAAGAATATTGCCGACTTCTGCCTCAAGTACGAGGTGGAGCGAATGGTGATGGTCTCTACCGATAAGGCGGTCAACCCTACCAATGTGCTAGGTGCCACCAAGCGAGCTGCGGAGATCTACGTCCAAGCCCTCGGAAAAGCGGTAGAAGAGGGTAAGGTGACTGGAAAGACCACCTTTATCACTACCCGATTTGGCAACGTCCTCGGTTCGCAAGGCTCGGTGATCCCCCTATTCCGCGACCAAATAGCTAAGGGCGGACCGATAACCGTCACCGACCCCAATATCAACCGCTTCTTTATGAGTATCCACGAGGCCTGCTCACTGATACTGGAGGCATCATCAGTGGCTAAGGGGACCACCATCTTTGTCTTTGATATGGGCGAACCCCATAAGATTGTAGACCTAGCTGAGAATATGATTCGTCTGGCCGGCATGGAGCCCTACAGCGATATCGACATCCAATTTACCGGCCTACGACCAGGCGAAAAGCTCTACGAGGAGAAGCTAGCCGATGGTGAAAACACCATCCCCACCAATATCCCCAAGATACATATCGCCAAGGTGCGGGAGCACAACTATGCCGACCTCTACGATACCTACGAGGCGCTACGCGACCACGCTCGCAAAATTGAGATCGACGCCTGTATCCGACAGCTCCTCTCCCTCATCCCAGAGTACACCCCCGCCCCCAACTCCCCCTACGCTCCCCTCAACAAAAAAGTAAAATATTTAGACCATGTCACACATCACAATACGCAACTTTGGTCCGATTAAGGATATTGCACTTCCGATAAAGAAGTACAATATCTTTATTGGCAACTCAGGAACGGGGAAGTCAACGCTTGCCAAGGTGATTTGTAATGCACAGTGGCTCGAAAAGGAGTTGATCGTCTCTAATGAAGAAAGACCAAAGGAGATCTGTACAGCGACCACATATATCAATCAACTGATAGAGTACCATAATCTAAATGGCTACCTACAGCCCGATACTTATATTGAGTATCAGGGTGCTTTTCTTACTTTCCAGTTTGATAATGCAAAAGGCGAAACAGCATTCTCCTATACGCTTCGTAGAGATCTCGACTCCTTTTGCAGACTAAAAACTCTATACGTACCTTCTGAGAGAAGTATGGTGGCAGCCATACCCAATTGGTTTGAGATCAAACTTCCCAATACCAACCTTAGGAGCTTTCTGAGTGCATGGCAAAATGCTAGGCTTACTTACTCTATAGGCAACCCTCTGCCACTGCTCCCCTTTGGCGCGAAGTATTACTCCACGAAGGAGGACCCTAGCGACTTCATAGAGTTTGCAGATGGTAAGAAGTTACTGCTACCATACGTTGCTAGTGGGCTTCAAGCCTCTGTACCACTGACGGCATTAACATCGTACTTTAGCAGACCCACCCTATTTCAAAGGCACTACTCTCTCCTTGATCAGCAAAACCTTTCGGACGTGATACAATATGTAAAGTCGTATGAGGGAAATGATGAGATGGGAAAAGTTGAATCTTTTGAAGTCAAAAAAGACGGGAGCCTAGAGATAGAGGGGAAGCATATTGATGACCTCAAGCGCCGTTTTGAAAACCTTACCAAGGTTAAGGGAACAAGCTTTTTTATAGAGGAGCCAGAACTCAATCTATTCCCGAAACTTCAGAATGAACTTTTTAAGGAGATAATAAAGTCGATCAACTCAATAAAGGACAACGCACTGACTATTACTACTCACAGCCCCTATATTCTAGCTTTTCTAGGCAATTATATATATGCCTACTATCTGCAGCATGCTAAAGGAATAGATGTAACCGACTTGATACCCATCGAGCTAATGATGGATAGGGATAAGGTATCTGCCTATCTCCTCGAAAATGGCACTGCTACCAACATTCTTTCCAGTGACCCATCACTAGGGATAGACATCAAGGAGCTAGACTCCGTATCAGAGGAGATCGGCGATGTCTGGGATCAATTGGTCGATAGAGAACTGGAGCGATGAATATACTGGACCCGATAAATATTGTTCCTACCAACAAAAGGGAGCAAAAGAAGTCTAGGTTTTCCTTCAAAGAGAAAGGGAAGCAATACATCGCCATCAACTCTCAGCTGAAGGTGTGCCATGAATACCACCACTTAGACAAGCAGGAGTTCTTTGATAACCGCCCATGCGTGGATGACGCATTGTATCTTATCGAAGATAAAATACTTTACCTTATAGAGCTCAAAGGAAGTGACATAAAGCGGGCATACCAACAAGTGTCATCCACATTTGACGATCTCAACGCAAATAACTGCCTAGATAATTGCACTACAAAAGCAAGAATCGTTCTGAAGAAGACACGAACCCCCGCACTAAGAAGCAATGAATTCAAAGATCTTGTAAAGAAGTGCAAACACAAAGGATTAGAAGTAATAAGCAAGAATACACCCTATCAAGAAGAGATATAGACCAACAATAGATATGAAGATACTAATCACAGGAGGAGCCGGATTTATAGGCTCCAACCTCGCCCAACATTTCCTAACCCAAGGCCACCACGTCCGTGTCCTAGACAACTTCGCAACCGGCAAACCCGAGAATATCCTCCCACTCATTGATTAGTACCCCATGATTAATGAGCAACTTACAATAAAGCTCCCGACGCATTTATATGGCAGCCGACACCACAAATAGATCCAAAACCATTGCAAAGAACACTATTGTCCTATACATTAGGATGATATTTGTTCTAGGTGTAGCGCTATATACTTCACGCGTATTACTGGAGGTCTTAGGAGTTGAGGACTATGGTGTATATAATGTAGTAGGAGGTATCGTCACGATGCTGGGTTTTTTCAATGGAGCAATGGTCTCCTCCACTCAGCGTTTCTTCTCATACGCCATTGGGCAAAATGATACCCAACAGCTCTGCCTCAACTACTCTACCATTCTCGTTATTCAAGGGGGATTGGCACTGCTCATCTTTTTACTCGCTGAGACAGTAGGGCTGTGGTTTGTCAAGAACTACTTAGTTATTCCTCAGGAGAGGCTCACAGCTGCCATATGGGTATATCAGTTTGCCATCTGCACATTCATTGTCTCAATGCTGCAAGTACCCTTTGGCGCAATGATAATAACGCATGAGCGTATGGACGCCTATGCCTACATTAGCATTTCTGAAGTCTTGCTAAAGCTCCTAATAGTCATTGCACTTCCATGGGCACCCTACGACAAACTAATTATCTATGCTGGGCTACTATTTTTTGTGGCGCTCCTCACCTTGGCGGCGTATATTATCTACACTCGCACGAGGTTCAAGTATGTAAAGTACATCAAGGAGAAAAACAAAGCCTTATTCAAAACTCTCATAGGCTATATGGGGTGGAACCTTTGGGGCAATGCCGCAGCGGTGATTATGAATCAAGGGGTCAACATTCTGATCAATCTATTCTTTGGCCCTGCAGTCAACGCTGCTCGTGCCATTGCATACCAAGTCCAAGGGGCGGTCAATCAATTGGTGGGCAACTTTCAACTAGCCATGAACCCCCAAATCGTAAAGTCCTATGCAGCAGGAGACCTAGAGTATATGCATAACCTCATCATCAGAGGCTCCAAGCTATCATTTTTCCTTGTTTTCATATTGGCACTCCCAGTATCTATGGAGGCAGAATTTTTACTGTCCATTTGGCTGAAAGAGGTTCCCACTTATGCCACACAATTCACCATATTGGTAATGGCTCTATCCTGTATTGATTCATTCTCAGGATCACTAATGGTAGCAGCTCAAGCATCAGGAAAGATCAAAGTATATCAGAGTGTGGTTGGCGGACTCTTAATCCTTAATTTACCACTATCCTATGTAGCTCTCAAATTAGGTGCCGACCCCATGGCGACAATGTATGTGGCAATACTTATCTCCTTGGTTGCTCTATATTCTAGATTGAGGATTATTACCCCCCTAGTAGGACTAAAAGCAAAAAAGTTCGTAAGCAACTCTATCCTCCCCTCTTTGATGGTAGCCACTGCGTCGGTAGCTACCTCTCTGGCCATAAAACACAGCTTACCTAGGCAGAGCATCTATGCCTCCTTACTCATGCTCTTCTGTACCGTGATTACAGTAGTAACTTTTACGGCCCTCCTTGGTCTAACAAAGCAGGAGCGGATATTTATTAAAATGAAAGTGCTAAAGCGATGATGACTGATAATAAAATACTCAACATTCTTAATGCCGACCTCTGTGTGGGATGCGGGGCGTGTACAGCAATCAATCCAAGTGGACTGAAAATGACTTGGAATGAATATGGCTTCCTCACCCCACAAATCACCCCCACCTACGTACCAAATGGGGAGGAGAAAGTGTGTCCATTCAATATTGACCCAGAAAAGGAGGTCCGTACAGAAGATGAGATTGCTGAGCTCTTTCTCAAGACATCCACACACCACCATGCTGAGGTGGGTAGGTATATCAATACCTACGTAGGATATTCCAATCAATTCCGAATGACCTCATCATCCGGAGGTATTGCCACCTACCTCTCGTCAATGCTTTTACAGCAAGGAGTGGTAGATGCAGTAGCGATGGTCCATGCTTTCGATGACAGCTCCAATCGATTTCAATTTAAGTTGGTGACAAACCAAGAGAAGCTCACCAAAGGGTCTAAGACAAAATACTACCCTGTCACCTATGCTGAGATCCTACAAGAAATAAAGAATTACCCAGGAAAAGTGGCCATCAGTGGAATTGGCTGCTTTATAAAAGCAATAAGATTGCTGCAATACTATGACCCCACGTTTAGAGACAAAATAGCTTTTACCATTGGCATCATCTGTGGAGGGATGAAGAGCGCTTTCTTCTCCGACTACCTAGCAAATAAAGCGGGGTGTAAAGAGGGCTACAAGTACCCTGAATTTCGTGTCAAAGCCGATAACGGTAACGCACTAGACTACTCCTATTCATGTATAGATGCTCACACCGACGAAAAGCGCTTTTTACGAATGAGGACCGTCGGCGATATGTGGGGAACAGGTTACTTCAAGGCCAATGCATGCGACTTTTGTGATGATGTTACCACCGAACTGGCCGACATCTCCCTAGGAGATGCTTGGCTACCAGAGTACCAAAGTGATGATAGAGGTAATAATGTGATCGTTACAAGGAGCAAAACGGCTGATAAACTCATTAGGAGAGGGATCTCTAATGGCGATTTAAGTGTAGAGGAGCTTCCTTTTGATAGGTTCTTACGGTCGCAAAGAGGAAGTTTCAATCACCGACACAGCGGACTTAAATACCGGATCAACCTAGCAAAGCGAAAAGGGCAGCCAGTGCCGCCAAAGCGCCACGATCATATTCCAGCAAAGCTCCTTTTCAAAAACGTCCAAAGGAAAAGGCTCCAAACAAGAGCTATGAGCCTGAAGATTTGGAAGGAGACCAAAGATGCCACCCTCTTTGAGCAGAAATGCGAAAAGTACAGAAAAGCTCTCACAGTGAGCACCGAGCTATACCACTATGATAGATTACCAGCAAGAGTGATCAATAAGCTAAAGTCAATTGTTTCAAAATCAAGATAGGTAGTTTGTTTGCTTTAGCATGACAATGAACATTAAAACGATAGACCAATAATAGATATGAAGATACTAATCACAGGAGGTGCCGGATTTATAGGCTCCAACCTCGCCCAACATTTCCTAACCCAAGGCCACCACGTCCGTGTCCTAGACAACTTCGCAACCGGTAAACCCGAGAATATCCTCCCACTCATCAAGCAATATCCTCAAACATTTGAATTGGTAGTAGGAGATATCCGAAAACCAGAGGATTGTCGCAAAGCCTGCGAAGGAGTAGAGTACATCCTTCACGAAGCAGCACTGGGCTCTGTGCCACGCTCTATCAAGGATCCAGCTACCACCAATGAGGTAAACATCTCTGGTTTCATCAATATGCTGATTGCTGCGAGAGATGCCCAAGTGAAGCGATTTGTCTACGCGGCCAGTTCATCCACCTATGGTGATAGCGAGAAGCTACCGAAAGTAGAGGAGGTGATAGGTCGCCCGCTCTCCCCCTATGCGGTGACGAAGTACGTCAATGAGCTATATGCCGATGTCTTTGCTCGCACCTATGGCATGGAGTGCATAGGGCTTAGATACTTCAATGTATTCGGACGCCGACAAGATCCACATGGAGCATACGCAGCGGTGATCCCCCTCTTTGTGAAGAAGCTAATGGCTCACGAAGCACCCACTATCAATGGTGATGGCACCTATAGTCGCGACTTCACCTATATCGACAATGTGGTACAGATGAATGAGCTCGCCCTGACTACCACCAACCCCGAGGCAGTGAATCAAGTTTATAATACCGCCTTTGGAGAAAGAACTACTCTTAATGACCTTGTAGCATCTCTAAAGGATAATTTAGCTATCTTTGACCCAGAGATAGCAAAGATCGAACCCACACATGGGCCTAATCGGGTGGGAGATATTCCACACTCTTTGGCCTGTATCGACAAGGCAAAGCGACTCCTTGGCTACAACCCTAAGTACAGTATGGCAGAAGGGCTTAAGGAGTGCTGCCAGTGGTATTGGGAAAACCTATAAAAGAAAGGGAAATCAAATAAAGACAATAATAGGTGATCATGAGAAGTTTATCAGAGACAAAAATAGCAGTCATAGGACTCGGATATGTAGGACTACCACTAGCTCGACTTTTTAGTACTAAGTTCAAAACCATTGGCTTCGATCTTAATGAAGCTCGGTGCAAGGAGCTGATGAAGGGAATTGACTCCACCCTCGAGGTAGATAATGCCATCTTGAAGGAGGCAATAGAGCGTCACGGCTTTATCTGCACCAGTGATATTGAAGCGATCAGGGATTGCAACTTCTACGTGGTGGCGGTGCCCACCCCAGTGGATGAAAACCACAACCCCGACCTCACACCCCTGATTGGTGCAAGTACCACTGTGGGAAAGGTGATCGCTCGTGGTGATGTGGTAGTCTATGAGAGTACCGTATACCCTGGCGTCACAGAGGACGACTGCCTACCGGTGGTAGAGAAGGTGTCTGGTCTAAAGTTCAATCACGACTTCTTCGCTGGCTATAGCCCGGAGCGTATCAACCCAGGCGATAAGGTGCATACCGTGGAGCACATCAAAAAGGTCACCTCAGGATCCACCCCAGAGGTCGGTGAGTATGTAGATAGCGTCTATAGCTCTGTGATCGCTGCTGGCACCCATCTTGCCCCCTCTATCAAGGTGGCTGAAGCCGCCAAGGTGATCGAAAACTCTCAGCGGGATATCAACATCGCCTTTGTGAATGAACTGGCAAAGATCTTTAACCGTATGGGCATTGACACCCAAGATGTATTGGAGGCAGCCGGCACGAAGTGGAATTTCCTACCCTTCAAGCCAGGATTGGTCGGTGGTCACTGTATCGGAGTAGACCCCTATTACCTAGCACAGTGTGCACTAAGGTACGGATACAATCCTGAGATTATTCTTGCTGGGCGTCGGATGAATGACGGCATGGGAGAGTATGTGGCGGAGCAGGTGGTGAAGTTGATGCTAAAGAAGGGGATCCAAGTACTCAATTCCAATATCCTCATCCTTGGCTTTACCTTTAAGGAAAACTGCCCCGACGTACGCAATACCAAGGTGGTAGATATCTATCATACCTTGACTGACTACAATACCAACGTCACCATCTACGATCCATGGGCCAACCCAGCTATTGCAGAGCGTGAGTACGGTGTCGCACTCCACAACCAATGCCCTCAAGGCAAGTATGATGCCATCATCCTCGCCGTAGCTCACGACCAGTTCAAGACCCTCAACATCGACACCTTCAAAAAGGACACCTCCGTCGTTTACGATGTCAAAGCGATCCTACAAGAAGGCAATTACGATAAACGATTGTAATCAGCACTAGCCCCCATGAAGATAGCAATAGCAGATCGCAAGGGAAGCTACTCCGACTATTGGATAACCTACTGCGAAGAAAATAACATACCATTCATAAGGGTCAACCCCTATGACTCTGACATCATTGATCAAGTAAAGGATTGTGATGCCTTTCTGTGGCACCACCATCATGGGATCTATAAAGATGCTCTATTTGCTAAACAACTACTATTCTCACTAGAGCAGTCTGGAAAGGTGGTATTTCCAAACTTTAGAACTGGATGGCACTTTGATGACAAGCTTGGACAGAAGTATCTATTTGAGGCCTTAGGGATAAAAGCAGCTAAAGCATGGGCTTTCTATGACAAGAAGAGCGCCTACGAATGGATAGACACTGCAGAGTTTCCCAAAGTATTTAAGTTGAGAGGTGGGGCAGGATCCTCTAATGTAAAACTTGCAAAGAGCAAAAAGAAAGCGAAATCTTTTGTGCGAAAAGCATTCGGAAGAGGGATCTCTCCTGGCAACCCTTTGCTTTCTATAAAAACAGAATGGAGGAGGTTCATTAAAGGCAAAAGTAGATTTTACGATGTCGCTAAATATATCGGCCTTTTTTTATTCCCGAGGCTAAATGGGAACAGTAAAAGCTTTAGGCAATGGGGATACATATATTTTCAAGAGTTTATACCTAATGAAGGATTCGATTATCGTATTGAGATATCCGACAATAAAGCAATAGCATTAATACGAATGTGTCGTGATAATGACTTCAGAGCTTCTGGAGGGCATGATGACCGTTTTGACCCATCATTAATCCAAGAAGATGTCATCAAATTTGCATTTGACTGTTACGATAAAATAGGAGCACAGTCAGTTGCATTAGATATTGTTCGTTCTAAAACAACTAACGAACTCTATCTCATCGAAGTTTCATACTGCTATGGAATAGATGAAGATGAGTTTGACCATGGTTATTGGACAAGAGATGGCCAATACCACAATGAACCATTTAACGGTATATACTGGATGATTGAGGAGGTAATTAATGAGATCAGAAATAAAAGGACAATGAGCTAATACCTTCACTTCTACGTGATGGTTCCTGCTTTACTTCTTTGAAGAATCTAGTTAATGGTCTAGGAGATATATCATGTAGATCAATCAATATAAGTAGGAAGACAACATGCTCCAAGTAGAGGCGTCCCAGAAGTAAGCTTTGTAAAGTCTATTGATACAGTTGAACTAAACTCTCTGATTGATATAGGAAAACAAACAGAAGCAATAATTAAGAATATTCTCAGAGTTATATTCCGTTAAACAATGGCAAAAAACAAGCTCAATCTGTTGACAAACAGGATACGTCACAATAAGGATATTAAGGCTCTTATTGGGAATTTTATCTCTTTAAGAGCTTTGAACCTTTTGAGCTTTATTTTACCTCTGATTACCCTCCCTTATCTATCTCGTGTCATTGGACTTGAACACTTTGAAGACATCTCATTAATGACATTGTCTGACAAGTATTACGTAATACTAAAGTAGACTTATGCTTGACACAAGAAAAGTTTCAAAAAATGCGATTCTACTAGGAGGCAGAACTCTTTTTACTGTCTTCTTGAGCTTTTATGTTAGTAGGCTTTTGTTATTAAATTTAGGAGAGACCAATTTTGGCATATATAGTATAGTAGGAAGTGTAATCGTTTTATGGGGCTCCCTCAGAGGCCTTTTTGCCTCTTCTACTCAACGCTTCCTAAATGTTGCAAGTGTAAATGAAGACAAGAGCTACAGTTATAAAATCTTTTCTAATAGCTTATTCATACATATAGTTATTGCCCTTATATTCTTATTACTTGTTGGAGGAATAGGGACCTATCTTATCAATAATGTTCTCACTATTCCAAATGAAGCAATTACACAGGCGAATGTTATTTTCTTAGCATCTCTACTCTCTTCTGTTATTAGTGTTTTAACCACTCCTTTCGATGCTGCTATAATAGCTCACGAGAGAATGGGATTTTTTGCACTCACTTCCATCATTGATGTAGTAGGTAGATTAATTATAGCCCTTTGCATTCCTTACACGTCCATAGATAAGCTCATATTTTGGGGTTGCACATATGCCGTATTAGTTCTCTTTATAAGAATGGCAGTTGTTCTTTATGCGAAAAAACACTGCCCTGAGGTAAACTTTAACCCTCTAAGAGATTCTTTTATCCTTCGAGAGTTGGCAAAGTTCGCTGGCTGGAACTTTTTAGGGAATACCTCATTCTACATAGTAAGTGAAGGATTAAATTTTATTCTTAATATGTTTTGGGGTGTTGCACTAAATGCGGCAAGAGGTATAGCTTTACAAGTTCAGTCTGGGGTCTCTACATTTACTGGCAATATTATGACCGCCTCTGATCCTCAGATTTGCAAACTTTATGCAGAAGGCAACTTTAAGTCTATGATGAGACTATTTTCTCAATCTTCTCGTAGTTTGACTTACATATACATTGCTGTTGCATTGCCAATAATAATAAGTGCTTCACCGATCCTTAATCTTTGGTTAAAAGAGGTTCCTCCCTACACGGAAGAAATGGTTATTCTGATGCTAACCTATGGCTTTTTGAGGACGTTCCATAGTCCGTTAAACTCCCTCTTTTTTGCCACAGCAAAACTGAAAAAATACCAAATAACAGAACTCATAATACGGACCTCTACTGTTATCCTTGCTTTCTTTTTTGCAAAAATGTCCGCTTTACCTCCCCACTATGTTTATGTTATCCTATGCTGCACAGAGTTGATCAACACTTTTATAATTATCTTTGTAGCAAGAATTGAGTTTAACTTTGACATACAAGCCTACCTTAATATAGTGCTCGTCCCGATAGGAAAGGTTGTGGTAGTACTATTTATCATATACAACTGTGCCAGCTGTGTTCCATTAGTTAATACTATGCACTGGATAGCAACAAGTTCGTTAGCATTTATAATCATTTGCTTAGTCTCATTTATGATAGGGCTAACATCATCAGAGCGAGCAACGGTTAAAAGCATGATAACAAATAAAATAAAGGCATTATGAAGAAAGTATTATTTGTTATTTCTTCTCTAAGAGGAGGAGGAGCAGAACGTGTTCTCTCTGTATTAGCAAATGAATTATCCACTTACTCCAACTTGGAGATTTCAATACTCTTACTTGACAATTGTTCGCAGGCATACACTCTAGATAGCAATGTAAAACTACTTACACTCAAAAAAAAGAAAACCAATTGGACTAAAATAGGAAGAACACTAAGCCTCATCAAATCAATAAGGAAATCCATTGATTCATACGATCCAGATATCGTTATTCCATTTATGACAGAGACCTCTATATTAGTTTATTTAGCGATAAAAGGCTCATATCCTCAAATTGCTTCAGAGCATGGAGTTTTTAGAGATCGTGGAACCATTATTAATTGGCTAAGAAGTTTTGTTTTCAAGCGTATTAATCATATTGTTTGCCTAAATCATCACGACTATAATGAGCTACGAAAGCTTAACAAGAATGTCTCTATTATACATAATCCATCCCATTTTAAAGCTCCTTCAATTAATAATAAGGAGAGAGAGGCATATGTCATATGCGTAGGAAGCTTAGATAGATATGAAGAAAAAGGGATACATATATTAGTTGGCATTTGGCAAGCCATTGTAAAAGAAGCCCCTAATTTTAAACTTCATATTTTAGGTGGTGGTAATGAAGCGAATCAACAACAACTCCAATCATTAATTGCGGATCTTGGCTTACAGAGCTCTGTGATACTAGAAGGATTTCAGGATGACTTAAGTCCATGGTATAAAAAAGCCGAAATGCTCATTTCCGCATCAGAAATGGAGAGTTTTTCAATGATTCTTGTAGAGGCACAATCTATGGGGTGTCCAATAATTAGCTTTGATTGTCCTTATGGACCTGCTGAAATCATCAATAATAATATTGACGGCATTCTGGTTCCAAATCAAGACTTAGAAAAACTGACAAAAGCCATCCTATATCTACACTCTAACGATAAAGTTAGATCAGATCTATCAAACAATGGTCTAATAAACAGTAAAAGATTTGATAAAGACGTTATCGCAAAAAAATGGGCAGAACTAATTAACGACATAATATGAAAGATGTTATTCTAAAAGTCAAGAACAGAAGACAGAGCTTAAATATGGCACTTTTTTGTGCCATAGCGACGTGCCACTTCGTACTCTCTTGGCTAGTAACCCCTGTATTACTTTTTTATTTTATAGGTGTATTAGCCACAATAATTGTAATTGCCGCCGTTAACAAAGATAGAAGGGAAAGTAAAGATACAATTGCAGCATTCTTAGTCACTTTAACTGCAAGTATTATATTAGTACTTGCCAACTATTTGAACTATATTAAAAATGGAGTCCCGTTTATTTATTCAGACCAAATTCATTTTTATGAGCAGGCTAAGATAGTATCAGCTCAAGAAAATCTAACGAAATGTATAAAGTATGTGTTAGACAACTACCGTGAGTATCAATCAATATATATACTTAATGGCATTCTTGGCTACACTGATCGACTAGTTACAGGGAAAGTTAACCTCCTTCCACTTTTATTTTCAGTAGCCTATTTTACTGCTCTGATTCCAACTTTTTTTTATCACACAGTCAAAATATATCTGCCTCGCAGCTCATCATTTAAGTCAAGTCTATATCTTGCTTTAGCAACACCAATCATTGCATACTCTGGGTACCTTTTGCGTGATATTCACTTAACACTAGTATTTTCAATTGTATTATTTTGGGTTGTTAGAAAAGTCACACTGCCAAGAATTATTGGAATCATCATTATGTTTCCAATTGTTGCAGGTCTGAGAATTGTCAATCTATTTCTATTAATTGCAATGTTGGCGATTTTCCTTTTTAATGGCAATGCATCTAAGATCGTACGCTATGTCTGCATTATAGCTTTTATTGCTTGCTCCTTTTATTTTGCACTTAGGATATCTGATTTATATTCTACAACCGTCTCTAGATTAGAAAACTACAATGATCGAACTAGTGCTTTCGTAGATGCGACAAGTGGTGTCGGTAAGAAGCTATACAGCTTACCTACTGGAATCAAAGAAGTTGCTATTATCTTAAATGGATTGATCTCTTATCCTTTTTGGGGACATATTGATTTGGGCTTAGATGCTACGGAGTATCTAATGCTTACCTACTCTACCATATCAAATATTGGATGGTTTTTTATTGTATCTGGACTCTTCTTCTTCGCCAAACCATTATGGGATCTTCTATCTGATAAAAAAAACAGACTTTTACTCCACCTATTTATTTTATCCTTCTTATACATTGCGAGCAACGTTTCAAACATGACGACTAGAAGAATCATGTATGTCTATCCTATCATAATGCTTACATTCTTAATCGTATACCACAACCAATCACAAGAAAAACGGAATAAGCACTTTTTATTCAGCGTGGGAGCAATAGTTGCACTATCATTTATATACATATTAATGCTACTGTAAGTATGAGGATCCTATTTTTAATTGACAATCTTGGTTCGGGTGGGGCGCAAAGACAAGTCAAGACACTATCCACTCTTATGGCAAGAAACAGCCATGATGTTACTATCCTAACATACAGCCCTGAGGATTTTTTTAGTAAAGATCTTGAAGCATTAGGCATCCCAATTATTAGATGTTATAGCTCCAATTACATTAGAAGAATACTATTGATCTATAAAGAAATTCATAAGGGTCATTACGATACCGTGATATCATTTCTTGACACACCAAACTTCATCAACAACCTCTCTACACTTATTTCACGTAGAAACTGGAAGGTTGTTACTAGTGAAAGAAGCAATAAAGAAAGTTTTCTCATATCAAAGAAGGGAAGGATATTCGGTTGGTTTCAGCGTTATTCAGATGCTATTGTCTGTAATAGTTATAACGCCACAAATATGTGGGTGAAATACTATCCGAAATATAGGAATAAATTAAAGATAATATATAATGCCGTTGAAGTAGAACCAACCTACAATGCATACACTCCAAAACAGCATGAAAAGCTACATATCGTAGTAGCAGCTAGCTACCAGCGTCTAAAAAATCCTATCAAGCTTATTCAAGCAGTATCACTTCTATCTCCGTCTGAGCAACAACGTTTAAGGATTGATTGGTATGGTGAAACCTATGTAGGAATAGCAGAGAAAGATTATATATATAAAGAAGCCTGCAGTCTTATTGAACATAACAATCTTGAAGAAGTAGTCCACCTTCATAAACCGACAAAGGACATTCACAATAAAATGTCACAAGCTGATTTCGTGGCTCTATTTAGTCAACTTGAAGGTCTTCCCAATGCTATATGTGAAGGCATGATGCTTGGGAAACCTATTATTATGAGTCGAGTTTCCGATTACAATATATTAGTTGATCGCAACAATGGACTTCTATGTGAATGGGATGATGAATTAAGCATAAAAAATGCAATTGAGATAGCAATAAATCTTTCAAAAAGGGAAATAATGATTATGGGAAAGAATTCCCTCAAGAAAGCAGAAATGCTTTTTTCCCCGAATGTGATCATAAAAAAATGGGAAGAGTTAATCGAATCACTTTGACAAATGGCAAATAAAACATATAAAACACTTATTCTTGGATATTTTGGCTATCGTACAAACCAGCTTGATGGCCAAACGGTTAAGACTCGAAACATACTTCATTTACTTAACAGCAAACTACGCCCCAACTCAGTAAAATACTTTGACACAGAAGAGTTACACTACAACAAATCTTCCATTTTCACTATGCTGAAGCTCGTTTGTAGATGTCATAAACTTGTTTATATTCCTGCTCAAAACAATCTAAAGTATTTCGCCTTTCCTCTCTATATATTATCAATACTATTTCATTTTAAAGTTATTCACGTTACTGTAGGTGGGTGGCTAACTAACTTTCTACAAAAGCATTCGCTCACTAAATACGCTGTATCAAATTACGAAGTAATCCTAACAGAAGCAGAAATTGATAAAGAACATCTAACTCATCAATTTGGATTTCATCATGTGTTGGTATTTCCCAACTTTAGAGTAGACAGTTATAGTCCACCCTCTGCTAAAACCCATGATTTAAACAGAGCCTCCATTTTTCGAATAGTTTTTATGGCACGAATAAATAAAAAAAAGGGGCTAGATTGGATGGATAAATTAGCATCGCATATTGAAGATAATTATGCCAAGGGAAAGGTAATAATAGATTTCTATGGACCATTATTTGAAGGTGACAAAGCGTTCTTTTCTGAGATGCTCTCACGTCATCCATTGACAATGAATTACAAGGGAGCATTGAATCCTTCAGAGATTGTACAGACTCTGTCCGAATATGATGTGCTTGTGCTTCCGACTCATTATTACACGGAAGGGTTTCCTGGTAGTATACTAGATGCTTATCGCTCTGGAATTCCAGTAATTGTAACAGAATGGCAACATGCAAAGCAATTTGTTAGAAATGGAGAAACTGGATGCATTGTCCCCTTTAAGAATGGAGAGGGTGAACTGTGCAAAAAAGTTGACTTATTAATCAATAACCCTGAGAAGTTGAAGTATCTCAAAAAACAAGCATTAAAGGAAAGCCTTCTTTATACACCAGAGTCAGCGTGGAAAATCTTGAAGCAATACTTTGTCTAATAAAGGATATATTATGAAAAAGAAAAAACGTCTAATTAAGCTAATCTGGCTAGCCCTATATTATGGTTTTGCCAAACATTTACCTGCGACCAATGGACAATATATTAAATGGCCTAGAAAAGTTAGAAGATTAATTGTCAGTCATATTTTTCAGCACATTGGATTGAATGTAAATATTGAAAAAGGCGCAAATTTTGGGACTGGATCCGATATTTCAATAGGCGACAATAGTGGAATAGGAGTGAATGCGTATGTCCGTGGCCCATTAACAATTGGAGATAACGTATTAATGGGGCCAGATGTAGTTGTACTAACTTCGAGCCATAATTTTAGACGAAGAGATATTCCCATTAGACTTCAAGGAGGTAGTTTTTCACAAGTTACCATTGGAAATGATGTATGGATAGGGCAACGTGTAATGATATTACCAGGGGTCCATATCGGGAGTGGTGCTATTATTGCGGCTGGTGCTGTAGTCACAAAAGATGTGGACCCATATACTATAGTAGGAGGAGTTCCTGCAAGATTCATAAAAAACAGACCTTAATATCATGACACCATTTGTTTCGGTAGTAATTCCTGTATATAATGAGGAGCGGTTTATTGAGCCTTTTCTCAGCTCTGTATACCAGCAGGATTACGATAAAGATTATCTTGAGATTATTGTAGTGGACGGTCACAGTAGTGATCGGACTGTTGAGATCATCAAGGAAAAGTTTCCTGAGGTGAGGGTCATTGATAACCCTCAGCGTATTGTACCAATCTCTATGAACATCGGGATCAAGGAAGCGAAAGGGGAGTATATCATTAGGTTAGATGCACACTGCACTTATCCTACAGACTACTTTAGCCGGCTTATCCACTACATCACCACGCTACCCCACGCAGACAATGTGGGGGGTGTGTGCCGTACACTACCAGCTAATGAATCGGCAGAGGCAGTAGCTATAGCCATTGCCCTTAGCTCTAAATTTGGTATGGGCAATTCTGAATTCCGGGTGGGTACGAAAGAGATCAAAGAGGTGGATACCGTGCCCTTTGGATGCTATAGGAGAGAGATATTCAAGAAGATTGGAGGGTATGATGAGGAGCTGATCCGCAACCAAGACAACGAACTGAATAGTCGACTCAAGATCTACGGTGGCACGATCTACTTAATCCCTGACTTGGTGATTGACTACTTCGCTCGTGACTCTGTCAAGAAGACGGGGAAAATGTTTTACCAATATGGCTTATTCAATCCACTAGTGGATAAGAAGCTAGGGCAGTTTACCTCACTCAGGCGTATGATTCCACTATTCTTTGTGCTCTACCTTATAGCACTTTTACTCTTGAGTTGCCTCTTTCCTTCGGCTGCGGTTTGGTTCGCCATTCCATTATTCTTATACTTGATACTTGACATCATCTTTGCAGCAAAAGAGATTTCTAGGCCTTCTGTAGCCCTCTGGCTACTCTATATCTACCCTGTAATTCATATCAATTACGGAGTAGGATATATTGAAGGGATCATAAGGATTCGCATGAAGAAGTCATTTATTGCCCAATACAATAGATAGTAATATGTGGGTGAAGTGGGTATTTGATAGGGTGATGGCGCTGGTGGGGCTAGTGGTGCTCTCGCCTTTGCTGGCTGTGGTGGCGATACTGGTCTCGATTAAGATGCCTGGTGGGCCAGTACTCTTTAGGCAGAAGCGTGTAGGACAATATGGCGAACTATTCACGATGGTGAAGTTTCGCTCTATGACGGTAGCACACGGTGGTAGCTCTATCTCGGTAGCGGGGGAGTCGCGGATCACGCCTCTAGGGGCTAAGCTCCGAAAGTACAAGCTCGATGAGCTCCCTGAGCTATGGAATGTACTGATCGGAGATATGAGTTTTGTGGGACCACGCCCCGATGTGCCGGGCTATGCCGACAAACTGGTGGGAGAGGACCGTGAGATACTCCAACTAAAACCAGGCATCACGGGACCAGCTTCGCTGAAATACCGCAATGAGGAGGAGATACTCGCCTCTGTGGAGGATCCGATCCGCTACAATAATGAGGTGATTTTCCCGGATAAGGTGAGGATCAATAGGGAGTATATGGAGGAGTGGTCGTTTTGGGGCGATATCCGGATCATATTCAAGACGGTGCTGGGGTAAGGAGGTGGAGGGAGAACGAGGAATGGGCTTTGAAGGACTTGAAAGGCGATGATGTCTCTTCTAGCGACCAGAATGATTGGGGTTGCTTGGAAGTTATTGGTAATTTTGCTCTACTGTTTGGGAGATGATTTTGGATATATGTAGGGCTAGACCGACTTCGGCTGAGAATCTTAGCAGACTGCTACTTAGGGATAGTAAATATTTACAAAGCCAATACCTAAAGGAGTTGTTGGAGGCAGGGGAACTGGAGTATACGTACCCTGATATGCCGAGGCACCCGAAACAGAAGTATAGGACTAAAGTGTGAGATAGTGATATGGAAGAGAAGAAGAGAATATGGCTATCGCTGGCCCAGATGGGGGGCGAGGAGCAAAAGTATATTAAGGAGGCGTTTGATACCAATTGGGTGGTACCGCTGGGTCCGAATGTCAATGCCTTTGAGCAGGATCTACGCAATTACCTCAATGAAGATGTGCATGTGGTGGCACTGAGTGCTGGCACAGCGGCACTTCACTTGGCATTGGTGATGCTTGATGTGAAGCCGGGTGATGAAGTGCTTTGCCAAAGCTTTACCTTCTCGGCAAGTGCCAATCCGATCAAGTACCAAGGGGCGAGTCCTGTATTTGTGGATAGCGAACCGGAGACGTGGAATATGTGTCCGAAAGCGCTCCGAAAGGCGATTGAGGATCGGATCAAGGTGACGGGTAAGAAGCCGGTGGCGATCATCCCTGTGCACCTCTATGGTATGCCGGCGAAGATGGATGAGATCCTAGCGATCGCCCGTGAGTATGATATCCCTGTAGTGGAGGATGCTGCGGAGGCACTTGGCTCTACCTACAAAGGGCGTAAGTGCGGTACGCTAGGGAAGTATGGAGCACTCTCATTCAATGGTAATAAGATCATCACCACCTCGGGCGGAGGGGCACTAGTGACGCACAGCGAAGCGGAGGCAAAGCGGGTGATGTTTTTTGCCACACAAGCTCGCGAACCAGCTCTCCACTATCAGCACGAGCATATCGGCTACAACTACCGCCTCTCGAACATCTCGGCCGGTATCGGTCGCGGTCAGATGGAGGTGCTACAGGAGCATGTCGATGCCCGTAGGAGCCACCACGCCTACTATCGTGAGGCGCTCTCTAAGGTGAAGGGGATTGAGGTGATGAGTGCCCCATCTAGCGATTTCAATAGCAATTACTGGCTCACCTGCATCACGATAGATAGCAAGGTGACTGGCTACGACCGTGAAGAGCTTCGCCAGCGGTTGGAGGCGGAGAATATCGAGAGCCGCCCTCTTTGGAAACCGATGCACCTACAACCTGTCTTTGCCGACTGCCCCTTCTACAGCATGGTGGAGGGCAAGGCGATCTCGGAGCAACTCTTTGATGTGGGGCTCTGCCTTCCATCGGGCTCTGCCCTCACCTCCGCCGACCTGGATAGGGCGATTGCAACGATTGTTGGAAAATAGAGACTGTTGCACGAAGGCGATCTGCCTATTGATCATGGTATGGCTTTGTCCGACCCACAAGGGGTCGTGGGTTTTGGTCGCCTTATTTACCCCCATTCTTCGGCTCTGCGAGCCTCGAATGAGGGCTACGACAAATAGGACCTCCTCGCGGAGGTCCTTATCTATAGGCACTCGGATGAATACAATGTAGAAGCCACTAGCCATACCACCTCTAATTTGGTTATATTTGCTACAAAAAAGGAAGATATGAGGAAGCTA
The DNA here is from genome assembly GCF_000372405.1 of Porphyromonas somerae DSM 23386. GTDB lineage: Bacteria > Bacteroidota > Bacteroidia > Bacteroidales > Porphyromonadaceae > Porphyromonas_A > Porphyromonas_A somerae. The sequence continues at coordinate 90,067 of NZ_AQVC01000001.1, forward strand.
AGATCGATCATGGTAGCGGCACTCTTGCTGCTTTTCGTATCGCCACAACTTTTGGCGGAGGGGGAGCAGCTACGGGTGATGACCTTCAATATACGTTATGACAATAAAGGGGATTCGGCACAGCAGTGGAGCCTCAGGAAAGCTGGTGTGGCACAGTTACTCAACAGCCAAACCATGGACCTACTGGGCGCTCAGGAGGTGCTGAAAAATCAGCTGGAGGACCTTGTCGCAATGCTTCCCCACCACAACTTCATCGGTGTGGGAAGGGACGATGGGAAGGAGGCAGGGGAGTATGCCCCACTCTTCTACGACACACGCCGCTTTCAGCTGAAAGAGGGCGGTTACTTTTGGCTGTCGGAGACGCCAGAGGTGGCGAGTATTGGTTGGGACGCAGCTTGTGCTCGCATCGTCACTTGGGGCTACTTCTATGACCGTGAGGCTCAGCAGGAATTGGTCTGCTTCAACCTCCACCTGGACCATGTGGGAAAGGTGGCTCGCAGAGAGAGTCTAGCGCTCCTCACTAAGCATATTGCGCCCTTTATCCAAGCGCAAATAGCTGTGATAGTGATGGGCGACTTCAATGCGGCACCGAGTGAAGAGCTGATGCAGCACCCTCTACCCTTGCTTGATAGTTACCTAGAGAGCCCTGTGAAGGAGGGTCCCAGCTGGAGTTTTCACAACTTTGGGCGAATCCCTCTGCCTGAGCGTCAGCGGATCGACTACATCTTTTATTCACCCCTACTCGCACCCATCAATTATCAGAGCATCCACCCCAATAATGAAGAGGGGGTATGCTTTCTTTCCGACCACACCCCTGTAGTTGTCACCTTTGGATATAATAGGGAAAGAAAAATGATGGCGCCAACTTGCTCCACCTTATAATAGCTAAAAAAGTGGTATCTTTGAGTGAATGAGTATTTAGTAAGTAACACCCTTAAGACGAATAAAAGTAATATGAAAGGACGTGTACTGATCATAGGTGCCGGAGGTGTAGGCACTGTAGTAGCTAAGAAGGTGGCGATGAATAGCGATGTCTTTACCGACATTATGCTCGCTAGCCGCAATAAAGCGAAGTGCGACGCAATAGCCAATAATATCAAGGAGGCGAAGATCAAGACCGCACAGGTGGATGCCGACAACGTGGAGGAGCTAGTAGCTCTATTTAATGAGTTTAAGCCTGAGTTGGTGATCAATGTAGCCCTTCCTTACCAAGACCTCACCATTATGGATGCTTGCTTGGAGTGCGGGGTCAACTACCTCGATACTGCCAATTACGAGCCAAAGGACGAGGCGAAATATCAATATAGCTGGCAGTGGGCTTACCAGGACCGCTTCAAGGAGGCTGGGCTGACTGCTATCCTAGGTTGTGGCTTCGACCCTGGGGTAACTAGTGTCTTCACCGCTTACGCAGCTAAGCATCATTTCGATGAGATCCACTATCTCGATATCGTGGATTGCAACGCTGGTGACCACCACAAGGCTTTTGCCACCAACTTCAACCCGGAAATCAATATCCGTGAGGTGACCCAAAGGGGTAAGTATTGGAAAAATGGCCAATGGATTGAGACCGAACCGCTATCTATCCACAAGCCGCTCACCTACCCCGAGGTAGGTCCACGTGAGAGCTATCTCCTCTACCACGAGGAGCTGGAGAGCTTGGTGAAGAACTTCCCAAGCCTCAAGAGGGCACGCTTCTGGATGACCTTTGGGCAGGAGTACCTCACCCACCTCAGGGTGATCCAAAATATCGGTATGGCAAGTATTGAGCCAATCAATTATGAGGGGAAGGAGATCGTACCGATCCAATTCCTCAAGGCGGTACTCCCCGATCCTAAGGAGCTAGGCGAGAATTATACCGGTCAGACCTCTATCGGCTGTCGTATCCGTGGTATCAAGGATGGCAAGGAGCGTACCTACTACATCTATAATAATTGTAGCCACGAGGCAGCTTACAAGGAGACTGGTGCTCAGGGCGTTAGCTATACCACTGGCGTGCCAGCTACTACTGGGGCGATGATGTTTTTCAAAGGCCTCTGGAGTGGGCATGGTGTCTTCAACGTCGAGGAGTTTGATCCCGATCCATTCCTAGAGGAGGTGGCAAAGCAAGGGCTCCCATGGCATGAGCTTCACGATATAGATCTAGAGCTATGATAGAGATTGGCGATAAGATTCCCGAAGTTCTTGGTGTGGACCAAGATGGTAAGGAGTACACCCGCAAGGGACTGAAAGGGCAGAAGTTTGTACTTTATTTCTACCCTAAGGATAATACGAGTGGTTGCACTGCCGAGGCGTGTAGTTTCCGTGACGGCATGGCCGACCTACAGGATGCTGGCTACCAAGTGATAGGAGTGAGCAAGGATAGTGCCAAGAGCCACCAGAAGTTTATTGAGCAGCATAGCCTCCCCTTCCCCCTTATCGTGGATACCGAGACTGAGCTACAGCAAGACTTTGGCGTCTGGGTGGAGAAGAGCATGTATGGCCGAAAGTATATGGGCACGCAGCGTACCACTTTCCTCATCGATGAGGAGGGTGTGGTGAGAGGTAAGTTCTCCGGCCGGGAGATCAAGACCAAGGAGCATGCCGCACAGGTACTTAAATTGATCGAACAATTAGAAGAAGATAAAGAGTAATGGCAAAGGAAGAGACAAAGGAGCAATCGGCAGAGCAACAGCAGAAGGAGAAGGCACTTAAGTCGGTGCTGGATAAGATTGAGAAGACCTTCGGCAAAGGCTCCATCATGAATATGGCGTCGCAGGAAATCGAGGATATAGAGGTGATCCCTACCGGCTCCCTCAACCTTGACATTGCCCTCGGCGTAGGAGGATACCCCAAGGGACGAATTGTGGAGATCTACGGCCCAGAGTCGTCAGGTAAGACCACACTAGCCATCCACGCTATCGCAGAGTGCCAGAAGCAAGGTGGCTTCGCTGCCATCATCGATGCGGAGAATGCATTCGACCGCAGCTATGCCGAGGCACTCGGGGTAGACCTCTCCAAGCTTTGGATATCTCAGCCCGATACGGGAGAGCAGGCACTTGATATCGCTGAGAACCTAATCCGTTCGTCGGCAATGGACCTCATCGTGATCGACTCCGTGGCGGCACTGACCCCAAAGGGTGAGATTGAGGGCGATATGGGTGAGAATAGAGTGGGTCTTCATGCCCGACTGATGAGCCAAGCTCTGCGTAAGCTCGCCGGTATCATCAATCGTACCAAGACCACCTGTATCTTTATCAACCAGTTGCGTGAGAAGATTGGTGCCTACGGCAACCCCGAGACCACTACCGGTGGTAATGCTCTGAAGTACTACGCCTCGGTGCGACTAGATATCCGCAAGAGCACTCCTATCAAGGATGCTGATGGCGAGGTGATCGGTAACCTCACCAAGGTAAAGGTGGCTAAGAACAAGGTTGCCCCTCCCTTCCGTCGCGCTGAGTTTGATATCATGTTTGGCCGAGGTATCTCCAAGGTTGGAGAGATCGTTGACGTAGGTGCAGACCTAGATATCATACGCAAAAGCGGCTCATGGTATAGCTATGAAGATACCAAATTGGGACAAGGTAGAGACAAAGCGATTGAAGTCCTCAATGAAAATCCCGACTTATTGGAACTCATTGAGAATCAAATCCATGAGCAACTTGGAGCAAAAGTCAAGTAAATATATTTATTAACGACGCTATACATACCACCGTTTATTAAATATATATTCAAGAAACTAGTGTTATAAAGCATAGGGATTTACTTGGTAAGATGTTAAGATTTGATGACCTTTGTGTTGTCAGAAAAGCATAACCTAATCAATCTTTCTTACCTAACATCCTAATATATTGTGGAATGACCGACAAAGGCTGTACGCGAAGTACAGCTTTTGTCGTTTTAAGAGGATAAATCGAGTAGGTCGGGAAACGAAAGTTTTCTGACCTACTTTCGTTTCCTTCCCTCTCACACCACCGTACGTGCCGTTCGGCATACGGCGGTTTAATTCGTTTTCAAAGAGTGTCTAATCGCATAGTAGTCCAAACAACTTACAAGGCCTCTGCGGGCAAGTACATCTTTCGATATAGCTCGTACCACGCATGTACGTCTCACCACCCATTCGTAGCGGTCTCCGCAGTAGGATGTAAGCTTGGCTAAGTCGTTGCAGACACCAAGTTTGCGTAGTCCCCAGGCTCGTTTGTGTGGA
>NZ_AQVC01000002.1 GCF_000372405.1 Porphyromonas somerae DSM 23386
CCACTTAGCTGTTGCTTTTTTAGGCAGTTGTACGAAGACCATCAGCCCCCTTATTTGTGTTATGGATTTATCCGTGAATGTTAATTATGAACTCAGAGTAACAATCTCCTTATTCATAGATACCCCGATAACTACCACTTACAAGACTATTCTGATGCGTACCCCCTACGCTTGTGGGCGGTTGATTAGCCTACCTCATTTTATTTCTCTAAATTTGTAAAAAGTTTAGACCAGCAGGTCAATAGTAACAGAGATAGATAGAGCATGAACCCAAAAAGGATATTAGTAACTGGCGGAATGGGCTACATAGGTAGCCATACTACGGTGGAGCTTCAGGCCGTGGGGCATGAGGTAATCATTGTAGACAACCTCTCCAACTCCAATCGTGAGGTACTGAATGGTATCAAAGCGATTTCGGGTGTGGAGCCAACATTTTACCAAGTAGACTGCAACGACCAAGTAGCGATGCGAGAGATATATGATCGTCACCGCCCAGATGGGGTGATTCACTTTGCTGCCAGTAAAGCGGTGGGCGAATCGGTAGAGAAGCCCCTCCTTTACTATCGCAATAATATCCTTTCGCTCATCGTGCAGCTGGAGCTGATGAAGGAGTTTGGCACCAAAGGCATCGTCTTCTCTTCCTCTTGTACGGTCTATGGTCAGCCTAAAGAGTTGCCAGTAACTGAGGAGGCACCTATCCTACCCGCCACTTCGCCTTATGGCAATTCAAAGCAGATCAATGAGGAGATCATTCGTGATACCATCCACTCTGGAGTAGACTTTAGAGCCATCTTGCTACGCTACTTCAATCCGATCGGGGCACACCCATCGGCAGAGATCGGGGAGCTTCCCCTTGGAGTCCCACAAAACCTCATTCCTTATCTAACGCAGACGGCAGCTGGCATTCGGAAGGAGCTGACGGTATTTGGGGACAACTACAACACACCCGATGGCTCTTGCATTCGCGATTATATCCATGTGGTGGACCTTGCAAAGGCACACGTGGTGGCAATTGATAGGCTACTTGAGGCTAAAGCCACTGAACCTCTGGAGGTATTCAACATCGGTACGGGGCGTGGAGCCAGTGTATTGGAACTGATCCATACCTTTGAAGAGGCAACCAGTGTAAAGGTGCCACATAAGATAGGGGCAAGACGAGAAGGGGACATAGAGCAGGTGTGGGCCGACCCAACTAAGGCGAATGAGGTACTTGGCTGGAGGGCACAGAGCACGCTCCAAGAGGCACTAAAGAGTGCATGGAAATGGCAACAAAAAATCACTAAGCCATAAAACTAGAAAACAAAGAAACAAAACTACATAACAACACAACTTACAACAAGCAATGAGACCAAATGAATTTGCCGTTTTCTCGGGAACTAAGAGCCTATACCTTACCGAGGAGATTTGCAAGAGCTTAGACTGCGAACTAGGGAAAATGCGTGTAGATCGTTTCGCCGATGGCGAATTTGCGGTCTACTATGAGGAGTCAATCCGCGGAAAGGATATTTTCCTTGTACAGTCTACACAACCCACCACGGACAATCTGATGGAGCTTCTCCTGATGATTGATGCTGCCAAGAGGGCAAGTGCACATTATATAACTGCGGTTATCCCCTACTTCGGTTGGGCACGCCAAGACCGTAAGGATAAGCCTAGAGTATCTATCGGTGCCAAGCTAATCGCCGACCTGCTCCAGACGGCTGGTATCTCTCGACTGATTACGATGGACCTACATGCCGACCAGATCCAAGGTTTCTTTGATGTGCCAGTGGACCACCTTTATGCCTCCAACATCTTCGTTGACTATGTAAAAGAGTTGATTGAGAAGGATGAGATTTCTCACGAAAATCTGGTGATTGCGACTCCTGACGTAGGAGGTACTAAGCGTGCCAATACCTATGCCAAGACACTCGGGGTACCTCTCGTGATCTGTCATAAACTCCGTCTGCGTGCCAATGTGGTAGCTGAGATGCGCATTATTGGTGACGTAGAGGGTAAGGACGTGCTACTAGTAGACGATATCGTAGATACTGCTGGCACGATGACTAAGGCTGCTAACCTGATGATGGAGAATGGTGCTCGCTCTGTAAGGGCACTTGCTAGCCACCCAGTGATGAGCGATCCTGCCACCTCCCGAATAGAGGAGAGTGCACTGAAGGAGATGATTTTCACCAATTCGATCCCTTACACCAAGGGTGGAGAGAAGATCAATTGCCTGTCAGTGGCTCCCATGTTTGCCGAGGCGATTCGTCGTGTGGTAGAGCATGAGTCCATCAGTGACCTTTACTCTATGTAATCAATAGTGGCTTCAAAAGAAGTTCATAAGAATATTGAAGAGAGACAGCACTCCCAACGATCACAGGGAGAGCTGTCTCTCTTCCGATTAAAGCTACTTGAGTGGTTTGATGCCCATGGGCGTATCCTCCCCTGGCGTGGCATAGACGACCCCTACAAGATATGGGTGTCGGAGATTATTTTACAACAGACGCAAGTGGCACAAGGGTGGGACTACTACCACCGATTTATCACCGCCTACCCCGATGTGCGATCCCTAGCCAAGGCGAAGGAGGAGGAGGTGCTACTCTTGTGGCAAGGATTGGGCTACTACTCTAGAGCCCTGAATATGCTCACTGCCGCCCGCCAGATAATAGATGCATTTGGTGGCGAGTTTCCAAGAGAGGAGCGAGAGGTGGCCTCACTTAAGGGGGTTGGTCCCTACACTACAGCAGCGATCATGAGTATCGCCTATAATGCCACTTTGGCAGTGGTGGATGGCAATGTATACCGCGTCCTTTCTCGTGTAGAGGCGTGTGAAACTCCAATTGATACCACCCCGGGACAAAAGTATTACCGTGCCCTTGCACAAGAGTTTCTTGACCCTGAAAGAGCTGGGAAGTACAATCAAGCTATGATGGACCTAGGGGCTACTATCTGCACACCCTACAACCCTGATTGCGCCCAATGCCCTGTAGCCAAACTTTGTCACAGCAAAGAGAAGCCAGAGCTACTGCAACTACTCCCTATCAAGGCAAAGAAGACAGCAGTAGAAAACAGATACATCGACTACTTTCTACTCCTTGATGGCGATAAAATGTGGGTGGAGCGACGAGACAAGAAAACGATTTGGAAGGGTCTCTACCAATTCCCCATGCACGAACAGAAGAAAGAGTTTCTCACGGAAAAGCAACTTCATAAGCAATATGAAAGAGAATGGGAACTGGTAGAAACGATAGATTTGCCAGCCCATCGGCTCACACATCGGCTCCTACATATCAAGGTACATACCTATCAATGGCAAGGGGAGCTCCCCTCATCACTCCCTGCACCACTAGAGCAAATAGCAATTAGCGAGCATCATCTGTATGCATTTCCAAAGCCGTTACGAGCCTTTCTGAATAAGCACTTCAAGTGAAAACATTTGCATTGAATTTGCATTGACGAGCAGAAAGTCTTATCTTTGGTCATTAGATAATAAGTAAACACCGATCAATAAATCAAGTAATCTATGTCGACAACAGATCTAAGCCATTACGACCCGAGCCAAGTACCTTCGGGAGAGAAGAAGAAAGTCACCATCATTGTCTCTGAGTGGAATAGTGACATCACCTTTGCCCTAAGAGATGGAGCAGTGAAGACCCTCCGTGAATTTGGTGTGCGAGAGGATGATATCGTGGTACGCTACGTACCTGGTAGTTTTGAGCTACTTTATGCCACCGCCAAGACGCTCCAATTTGGCAATTGTGATGCGATCATTGTACTCGGGAGTATCATCAGAGGAGAAACCCCTCACTTCGACTATATTTCGGAGAGTGTGATGGTGAACCTGGGCAATCTTAATACCCATACCAAGCAACTATCGGGCTCTACCTACGTACCTATTATCAATGGTGTGCTAACTACCAACGATAAGCAGCAAGCGCTCGATCGTGCTGGTGGCAAACTAGGCAATAAGGGGGTAGAGGCAGCTGTCACTGCCCTCAAGATGCTAAGATTCTAAAAACTACTGACAAAAAAGAGGGATCTCGTCGAGATCCCTCTTTTTTGTCAGTAGTTTGGGTAATTATAAGTTGAGAGTGTTGCACGCGGGACACGTATGCAACACTCTCTTCCATATTAGCTTATAACCGTAAAAGGCTCTAGCTGTATTCTAATTTCTCCTTGGAAGTCAATAAGTCTATTTTCACGAGTGGAAATGGTAAAACCTCCATCCTGACAGTAGAATAGGAACTCTGCAAGAGTCATCTTGACTTGTAGCTTTCCTAAACCCTCATGACCAGAACCATAGGCACCTGAGTGATTGAGCTCGAGATCAATTGTTACCTCTTGATTAAGTTTTCGCTCCATAGAGAGACGACTTCCAAACATAGGGATTCTTATCTCTATAGCTTTAGTGAAATCAAGGCGGCCACTAGGCACTACAAATTCATCCATTCCCTTCTCAAGATTGAGATAGGAACTCTGAGGAATATTCAAGAACTGCTGGCGTCCCCTTCCTGGAACAGAGATGTATCCCTTTCCATAGACACGAACTTTACCAATACCCTTAAACCCTGCTGTAGCACGGATACCTGAAGCATTCATCTTCACACGTAATTCCTTACACTTAGGAATGAATATGCTCTCCTTGGTATTGGCTGTGCCAGTATAGTGCACCTGAGCAGGAGCATTGTTGTCCACGAAGTTGAGCCCTATAGCAATTGGCTCAGCAGCAGTAAGTGGAAATTGATTGGCTAGTGATTGCTTAAAGGCTTCCCACCCTTGTGCTATCAGCACACCATGATCAAAACTAGTACCGCCTACCATAGAGGCATTGACAATGGCTTCGTCACGGATCTTCTTGTAATAACTCTCGGAGAAGGCCCTCCACATAGATCCTTCAGTAGCTCCCTTACCACTTAGATTAAAAGCAGCTTTGACCTCATCGCTAGAGTAGTTGCTAGAAATCATAATATAGTAGGCTCTTCCATACTCGATATTACTGATGTAGAGCGGACGACTACGATCTTTCAAATAGGCTTGTAAGTCGTAATCCATCACGAGACAACCATTGGGTCGGTCCATAGCAACGCTATAAGCCGATTGAATAAACTTCACCAATATATTGGTACGCCTCTTAATACGTGCAATTTCTAGCTTAAAGCCAATACTCTGCAGATATTCAGATAGCCCATCAATATTAAAACCACTATTGGTACCACTCTCTTCTGAGATCTTGATATCTCTAATCTCAGTGCTAGTACGTGCTGCAGAAGGCTTAAAATCATTACTCATCCAGCCATTTACCACATCGCGGTACTGACTAAGCTTTGGCATAATAATCTGTGAGTGAATAGGATTACCTGTAGAGACAAGGGCTGTAGAGATTGTAATAGGCTGAGTAATGACCCCTGCTAGAGGGACAAAACTACCATCGGATACTGAACGGCCTTGCAACACATTGCCTAAGAAGATTTGATCGCTCTTACGATCAAATACGAACTGCTCAGAGTAGAGGAAGTCATCTCGATTGGCATTGCGCGTTCTTGAGATGGTCACCCCATTTCTATCGGACTGTAATAGCATTTGGCGGAATGCTGCACCATTATTATCAAATGTTATAGGTGGCACTCCTACTGCATAATCGTGGAATAGATTCATATCACTTCCACTGTTATAATTGAAGTAGGTGCGCTGACCGCCCTTAATCTCTTCAACTCCAGGAGCAGCTCTTAGGCCCTTAAGCCCAGCTGGTACAGGTATTGGATTGACAGGAATTTCAGGTTCCACACCAGGTGTATTGTCATTATTATCACCATTTTCCCCGGGGGTGTTACCGGGGTTATCACCTGGCTTATTTTGCCCTTCACCATCCTTTGGCTCCTCTTTATTGACCTCCTCCTTCTTCTCTTCTGGAGTTACAATAATATTTTGAGTACAGCCAACGGACGAAGCTATAAGGGCACCTGTTAGCATCAATGCTAATATATTATTCTTTTTCATACTTTTCCAGTTATAATTGTTGGAAAAAAGATTGTGCTCATCTATAGGTTGGATTACTGATAATTACCAGTAACTACAGGATCTAGCCTAATATCAAGGGCTACGCTATAATTAATGCCAGCACCAAGTCCCTTGGTCTCAACCTGAAGCACCCCATCCTGACAGTCGAAGATAAAGTCGCGCAGAGGCTTCTTGATATTGAGCTCTATAAGCTCCTTGCCATCAATCAGACCATTCATACCGGCAAAGTTGAGCTTCACATGGATCTCGACAGGTTGATCGTAATAACCCGCCTTATCTTTATTGGCAAAGCTAGAAAGTAGGATACGGGCACTTTCCTTATTGGTACTATTGCGTACATCTCTAAAGCTATCACCCGTCTCAATGATAAGAGGATTTTTCTTGGTGTTGTTGAGCAACGTAATAGTTTTATGACCTACAGCTGTAGGAATCTTGATGGTCACCTCTCCAGCCACATTGGCCTTCTTGAACTTGGCGTAAGTAGCTTTGATACCAGTAAGCTGTGCTCCGAACTCAAGTGTATTTTGCTTATTTGGAATAAAGATCGCCTCTTGTAGTGGCATCTCAGTAGCCTTCATCACACGAGCACGAGAATTATCATCAACGAATCTAAGATTAATAGCAATAGGAGCTGCATTACGGATATTGATAGGCTGTGCAAGGATGTTCTTAAGTCCTGTACCAGATGTCATCAATGCTGTATGATCTTGCTGGCTACCACCAATTACCACATATTGCACCTGTGAATTGTCCATAACATGGCTATAGTTGAAGCTACCACCACCTCCTTGGCTCATACCAAAGATCATCTTTTGCATTGCCTCAACACTAGCACGTAGGTCTACTGCAAGAGCATCGCTAGAGAAGAGTGCATAGCAAATACGTCCGTAGTGGATATCACTCACATAGACTGGCTTATAACCATTAAGCCCCTCAGTATTAATATTGTGCAGGAGACCATACTGTGGTAAATCCATAGACACGGTAAATAGATTTTGCACAAAGCGCACTAAGAGATGGCTCTTATACTTTGAAACATTAGCATCAAGTTCGAACCCTAGATCCATCAAGGTCTTCTGATTATACTTTGCAGAGATACCCCCTTCGTGGCTGATATCAACCTCCTGAATATCAAGAGTAGTCTTTACAGCTGACTCCTCTGGGAAACCCTGGAACACATCAATCAACGCGTCTCTATAAGTAGAGGTAGAAGGCACGTCGATCACCTTTGACTTGAGAGATGTAGCATCAGTCCCTTGAGTAGCAAGCCAGTTACCAGATATCGTTATAGGATTCACTGCATATTGTGCCACGGTAGCAAAAGCACCATTGGTGATCTGGTCACTCTTTAGTACCATACCTGGGTAGACACTCTCCAGGTACTGAGCTAGCACCAATGGCTCACTATAGGTGGCTTTTTCGTAGCGCTTCTTATTACGATATAGCTTTACGCCATCTAGCAGTTTATCACCTTCGTACCCACTACCAGGCTCATTACCGATATTAGGGTCGGTAAGCACTCCATTATTATTGTAGATTTTGCCATCACCGGGCAGAGACTTTGTCTCCACCACTTTTTTGCCTTGGGTATCATCACCTGCAAACATACCATTTGGAACGGCATAAGTTCGTAGTGTGTTGATTATAGCATCACCCGTAAGGAGGTTAGGGTTGTTGGGGTTATCAGGATTCTCTCCAGGATTATTAGGAGTCTCATCCTCAACTTTCTTCTCGTCGATCTTCTTCTCGACCTCCTTCTCAATCTCCTTTGTAACTTGAGTAGGAAGATTGGTACATTGCACTAAGCCCAAAGAGAGCGTTGCAGCCAATAGTGTCCATTTGAATGCTTTCATCTTTTTCAACATCTATCTATCAGTTAATATGAATATTGTTAGTATTACTCTGGTATTAGTATCCAAATTAATATCGTTGCATTTATTTTATGATGCAAATATTATAATTATTAATAACATAGCCAAGAAAAAGGCAGTAAAAATCAACTTTTGGCAACAAATAGGTCGGCAAAAGTCTGTTTTATTTAACTTTATACATAATATTAATACATTTAACCTACAGATGGTGCTTATAGAAAATCTTAAGGCAACATATAATGGAACATAAATCACAAAACTAGAGAGCGTTCCACGTACGTTGTCATTTTGAGTAAGGATCTCTACCGAAGTACTAACTCTAAATGGTGTCCTTCGTTTCGTCAACAAACTCTTCTTGTATCAACCTCATATTCCGTATGCGTGCGGAATGGATTCCGCAGGGCTACGGAATACGTTCCGCACGCATACGGAATGCATTCCGCACCCTATGCGGAATATGAGGTCGGTATATTATCGCATTCCTGAAAGGGTAGACACTATGTCTCCTCTATTCCTGAAAGAGTAGACACATTGGGAATGATGTATGAAGGGGCTATCTCGAACTTTTGGTCGAATGTGCTGAGACTTTGCACTAAGGCGATCAGCTTCGTTGCTTTCGTGAAACAGTCTCAACAAAAAAGGCGAAGCATAAGCCTCGCCTAACTTGTCTGGAAATATATATCTAGATTTAATTATCGTTCACCAAAGTAGAGTGGATAGAAGTACTCTGGACGGTGGAAATCCGGTTTATCAGCCTTTACAGGCATCCAAGAGACGAAGTGTGGAGCTGCTGTCTTATCGCCACACTTGTAGAGATTAGCCAAAAGATGATTGGGAAATGGCTCTCTATTAATATCCAATCCCAGAATCTCGAATGGGATAAATACCGAAACCCAAAAAGTATGGACTCCCTGTGGACGGTCAAATATTAAGCCCATTCGCTCACTCGTTACTCGCTTGATAGAGCTATACTCTGCACTTGAAAGAGAGGAGCTGACGTACCGACTAGCTCTATGAGCCGCATCGCAAGTACCGATACAATTGAATTCAAAGTTGTAATACCGCTTTTCGCCCGGCAGCTGTAAGAATATCTCTACACAGCTATCCTCGTGCACTCTATTGCCATCCTCAGCGTAGCTAGCCTTAAGACCTATCCCTTTGCTCCAAAAACGACAATATATACCCTTGGTCGAATAGGCAATATCTGCTATTGTCACTGGCTTATAAGGATATTCATCAGGCCAATTGGCTGTCATAATGGGCAGACGCAATGCTTTGGTCTCCATCACCATTTCTTGAGATGAAAGATCCAATGCATCCAATACGGGCAGAAAAGGTATGACATACTTAAATGAATCCATGGCAATATAAATATTATTTGACTATCTAAGATTTGCTCCAAATATACTTAAATATCCGACATCTCCACTATTTTATTCTAAAAAATAACTAACTACGGGATATAGGCGCCTAGTTACGTGTAATATATCACATTTGAAGAACCCAGTGGATAGCCATAGAATACCCTTCCCCAAAGATTTCCTCTCTTGGAGAAGGGTATTGTATCATTATTAAAATAGAGGGGTGAGATTAGTACTCCTCTTCATTGAAAAAGAAATCCTCTTTACTTGGATAGTCAGGCCAAATCTCCTCAATATTATCGTAAATCATCTCATCATCCTCTATCTCTTGAAGATTTTCAATCACCTCCATAGGAGCACACGTACGCTGTGCGTAGTCGATCAATTCATCTTTAGTCGCCGGCCATGGGGCATCGTCGAGCTTAGAGGCTAGTTCAAGTGTCCAATACATAGTTGATACTCTAAAATCATTAATATTAAAGCATTTTGCAATTGCGAGTGTAAAGATAACACTTTTCTCCACAATTACAAATAGTACGACCGCCAAGAAATAATCTCCCAAGGAATTGTTATCTTTGTCTATTACCAAAACATGAATAGGATATAGAGATATATGGGTATAGGGAACTTTTACAAACAACCGAAGCCAAGTAAATTCAGGTACGTCTACCGCTACTACGACCCCAAGAAAGAGGAGGATGAAAAGCGACGTCGTCGCATACGGAGAGAGCTCGGCCTCACCGACGAAGTGAATGCCGAGGATATTAAAGAGGAACTCAAAGGCTCCTTTCGCCGGCAGTCGGAGGTACTCCAAAAGTACGGCAAGGAGGGGGTGCGTAAGAAGTCCTTTGCCGAGGCCAATCGCACACCCATCATACTCCTGATTTTAGGAGCGGTATTACTCTTGTCATTACTCCGCAATTCCGACTCAGGATTGATGCGATACATTTTACAAGGATTTCAACAAATAGGTAGCTTACTAGGCATCAATGGATAGTCTCATCAAACTTTTACCCGATAATATCGCCAATCAAATCGCTGCTGGCGAGGTGATTCAGCGCCCAGCCTCAGTCATCAAAGAGCTAGTGGAGAATGCGGTTGACGCTGGTGCCACTGAGATACAAATTGAGATCAAAGAGGCTGGGCGGACGCTTATCCAAGTCATAGATAATGGCAAAGGGATGGCACCGATAGATGCACGAATGGCCTTTGAGCGACATGCCACGAGCAAAATACGCAAAGCCGACGACCTCTTTGCCCTCACCACGATGGGCTTTAGAGGTGAAGCTCTTCCCTCAATTGCAGCGGTATCGCATGTGGTACTACAAACCCGCACCGAAGACTCTGAGCAAGGGATACGGATAGAGCTAGAGGGCTCTAAAGTGGTGAGTAGCGAGCCGGTAGTCTGCTCTGTAGGTGCCAACTTTGCCATAAAGCACCTATTCTTTAATGTACCAGCCCGCCGAAAGTTTCTTAAAACTGACGAAACGGAGTTCCGACACATCATCAATGAGGTACAGAATATCGCAGCAGTGAGGCCGCGCATTGCCTTTACTCTTAGGCACAATGAGACGATTACCTTACGCCTCGACCCTACTTCTCCAAAGCAACGGATCATTGATATCTTTGGCAAAAGGCTACAGGATAATTTGCTCACCATTGACATGGAGACGCCACTCGTACAAATCAGAGGTTTTGTCACAAAGAATACTGCAGGGCGTAAAAGAGGGGCACAGCAATACTTCTTTGTCAATGAGCGATACATGAAGCACCCCTACTTCCATCGGATGGTGCTCAATGCGTATGGAGGCCTAATGCCCGAGGGAGAGAGCCCCGAGTACTTCATTTTCCTCACGGTAGATCCCGCCTCCATTGATGTCAATATTTCCCCGACCAAGACAGAGATCAAGTTTGAGGCAGAGACAGATATCGCCTCCATCCTCTACTCCTCCATCCGAGAAGTACTAATGATGGGCGCAGCAGTACCTTCACTAGACTTCGACACACATAATCCTCTGGACATTCCTGTAGCAAAACAACGGAATGATAGCGACTTCTTCCCCGAGCCTCCTACCATCTCACCAGAGGTAGAGGTGTCGAGCAAGATGAATAGCAGAGGCGATACGGCACAAAATATACAGCTCCTAGAAAGCGACTTCAAGATGCCCGATCTATCGGATTGGGATAAGTTTTATGAAGAGTTTGAGTCCCAACGATTGCACACCAAGTCACAAGCACCCCATCAAAACCCGCTGATCACGGCACCTACCGAGGAGAGTACCACCTCCATTGAGGTGCCTAGACCAATGATCTATGGCAAGTATGCGCTATTTAGTCACCCTATGGGCTTAGCCATTGCCGACCTCTCACGGGTGCGCTACAAGATATATTATGAGCAGGTCAAGAGAGGCTACAAAGCCGGCGGAGCTACGTCACAGCGACTGCTATTCCCATCATTGATAGAACTAAGCGCCAAGGAGACCGACCTCCTCAAAAAACATCAAGAGCTTCTCGCACGCATTGGCTTTGACATCTCCGATATGGGGCAAAATGCCTTTACTATCAACGCGATCCCCGATGGTATCTCGGCTGGAAGTGAAGAGCTACTACTCATACAGTTACTCACAGAGTGTAGCGGTGGCAGTAAAGGACAAGAGGAAAACATCCTCGAGGCACTACTCCGACAGCTCATTCACTTTAGGGTAGAGCAAAGCCCCTCCAAGTTTACTCCCGAAGAGGCTCAAGAGCTACTCACACAACTTATGGAGCTGCCCGAGCACCTCGTCACTCCC
Source organism: Porphyromonas somerae DSM 23386 (assembly GCF_000372405.1). Lineage (GTDB taxonomy): Bacteria > Bacteroidota > Bacteroidia > Bacteroidales > Porphyromonadaceae > Porphyromonas_A > Porphyromonas_A somerae. Next base: position 12,025 of record NZ_AQVC01000002.1, read on the forward strand.
GAAGGAAAAACCATCATCTCCATCCTCACCCACAAGGAACTAGACCAGCGCTTCTAAGTCAGCTAATAAATAGAGTACGCCTCGGAATCGGTAAGCGATTCCGAGGCGTACTCTATTTAATGACAATCATTTCTTCTTTTGTTGCTCACGGAGCATCTGCTCCTGTTGCTTCTGCATCTCCTCTAGGCGAGCCATCCACTTGGACTTCTTCTTAGGCTTCTTCTTATTAGCCTCTAGCTCAGCTAGTAGCTTCTCATCATTAGTAGTCCACTTAAATATCTGCGTCTGCAGTATTGAAATCAGCATCGATAGTAGCAGGTAGTAACTAAGTGCCGCCGCATTTTCATTGAGGAAGAAAAAGAGCATAATACCCATAATCCACGGCATCAACTTCATTCCTGGCATACTCTGACCCGAAGCACGCTGCGTCATATTCATATAGAATATCTGCACCACCGTCATGATCAAGCAGAATAAGCTCAAGTGGTCCCCAATCAAAGGCACATTAAAGCCCCAGCTCAGCACATCATCGTACGTCGAGAGGTCATTAGCCCAAAGGAAGCTCTGCCCCCTCAAGTTGATACTCGTAGGGAAGTACTGGTACATCGCCATCAAAATAGGCATCTGTAGAAGCATCGGCAAGCAACCGCCCATACTGCTCACCCCCACCTTTCGGTAGAGTGCCATCGTCTCCTGCTGTCGCTTCATCATATTCTCCTCACCAGGGTACTTCTCATTGATCGCATCCACCTGCGGACGTAGCACCCTCATCTTGGCTTGCGATTGGTAGCTCTTGTAGGTAAAAGGCAACACCAATAGCTTAATAAAGATAGTGAGTAACAAGATGATAAGACCATAGCTACTGATAAATTTCTCTAGGAAGTTAAAGACCGGCTGAATAATCCAGATATTGATGAATCTAAACCATCCACCCATCTCCACCACCTTAGAGAGGTGCGTCTCACCACCCAACGTCTCATCTAGCCCCTTCAGCAGGTTGTAGTCATTAGGTCCCACATAGATCTTCATCGAAATACCCTCATTTCCCACTGGGATCACATACTTCGCCTCCATCTGCTTTAGGATACCACTGCCTCCCTTCGCATCCTTTACATCGCTAATGAGCTCCACCGACTCCAGACCATTCGGACTGTAGAAGATCGTAGAGAAAAACATATCTCTAAAGGCGACCCACTTAGCACGTCCACTGATATTTTCCTCCACACTCTTAGAGGTGCTCAGCTTCTCCACACTGCCCGATGCCGTCTCGTACGAGATACCAGAGTACCGCTGCTCCGTCTTTGCTGCCTTTTCATTTTGGTAAATAGGCATCTTCATCATCGCATCAAGGTAAGGGGCATTCGGAGCCACCACTTGGTCAAAACCGTTACTCTCAATCTGCACATCAAGGAGATAGTTAGGCTCCAGGGTATAGATAAAGCTCAGCGTTGCCCCGCCCTCACTATGGAGCGTCATGCGCAATCGGTTCGGTCCAATCTGCTCAGGCTCAAAATAGAGATCCTTCGTGCTCACCACCCGATTGGTACGGGTAATAAAACTAAAACCAAACGACGCCTCCTCGGGACGAATCAACCGAATTGGCTGCTTCTGAAAATCGGTGTAGGTTTTCAGCTCACTACCCACCAAAAAACCGCCCTTGGTGCTAAAATGGTAGGCGACACTATCATTCTCCAGCACAAAAGTCTGCTCCTCACCAGAAGTAGCAGTAGCTAGCTCACCGTAGTTCATCTTCGCCTTGGCGAGTAAGAGAGAATCCTTCTCCTCTTCCGTAAGCCCCGCCACCTCTAGCTCATCACTCTCCACAGGCTTGGCAATAAGAGCCTCTGCCGCCTCCATCTCTGCCTGATGCACGGCAGCAATGGAGTCATTGTATTTGCGCTGTGCCTCTATCTCCGCCTTTGATGGCCGACCCAAATAAGAGAAAACCACCAAGACCAATCCCATCAGCACAATCGCTGCAATCGTATTTTTATCCATCAATAAAACTTATTTACTTCTATTCTCTGCATGCTTGATCGCTGCACGCATAAACGACATAAATAGGGGGTGCGGATTGAGTAGCGTACTAGAGTACTCAGGGTGAAATTGCACCCCGATAAACCAATCCAGGTCGGGACGCTCCACCACTTCCACCAGCCCAGTGTCACTATTCTTTCCCGATAGCACATAGCCTGCCTGCTCAAATGGCTCCTCATACTTATTATTGAATTCATAGCGGTGTCTATGGCGCTCACTGATCTCCTGCTTACCATACGCCTCTGCCACCTTGCTCCCCTTCTTCAGATGGCACTCATACGCCCCCAGACGCATTGTACCCCCAAGGTTCACCACAGACTTCTGCTCATCCATTAGGTCAATCACAGGGTGGGCAGTATTGGGCTCCATCTCCGCCGAATTGGCATCCTCCAATCCCAGCACATTCCGAGCCCCCTCCACCACCATCATTTGCATTCCTAGGCAGATGCCAAAGGTAGGCATATTATGCTCTCTACAATAGCGGATCGCCACCAGCTTGCCCTCCGTACCTCTCGCTCCAAAGCCAGGGGCAATGATCACCCCATCCACCTTAGAGAGCTGCTCCGCCACAGTTTCCTCCGTCAGCGTTTCCGACTGCACATGCACTAGGTTCAGCTTCCGACCATTGTAGATCGCCGATTGCTGAAGCGATTCATCGATTGATTTATAGGCATCCTGTAGCTCCACATACTTACCTACTAGAGCAATATTAATGTGCTCCTTCGCTTTATTCATCAGGTCAATAAAGGCACGCCACTCCTTCATCTCAGGCTTAGGCCCCACTTCCATGCCAAACTTCCGAAGCAATACCTCATCAGCGCCCTGCTCCTGCATCACCAGAGGCACTTCGTAGATCGAAGGCACATCGTAGCTCTGTACCACCGCACGCTTAGGCACATTACAGAAGAGCGCCACCTTATTCAGAATGCCCTCATCCAGCTTCATCTCCGTCCGGAGCACCAGCATATCGGGCTGAATACCCTCCTCCTGTAGCTGTTTTACCGAGTGCTGAGTTGGTTTGGTCTTCACCTCGCCCGCCGCCTTGATATAGGGCACATAGGTGAGGTGCACCACCATACACTTATCCTCCAGCTCCCACTTCAGTTGTCGCACACTCTCCAGGAAAGGCAAGCTCTCGATATCTCCCACCGTACCACCTATCTCAGTGATCACAAAGTCATACTTCCCGGTCAGACCGAGTCGCTTCACATTACGCTTAATCTCATCGGTGATATGAGGGACCACCTGCACCGTCTTCCCTAGAAAGTCACCCCGACGCTCCCGCTGAATCACATTCTGATAGATTCTACCCGAAGTGACATTATTGTCTCGAGAAGTACGAATATCTAGGAAGCGCTCGTAATGCCCAAGGTCAAGGTCAGCCTCATGACCATCCTCAGCCACATAGCACTCACCATGCTCGTAGGGGTTGAGCGTGCCAGGGTCCACATTGATATAGGGGTCGAACTTCTGGATCGTTACACTATAACCACGGCTCTGCAAGAGCTTCCCAAGCGAAGCCGCCACAATACCCTTCCCAAGCGAAGAGACCACACCACCTGTCACAAATATATACCTCGCATCACGCTTCATCATCTCACTAGAGACCTCCTATCTCTCTATTACTTTTGGTAAAAACAAAAAAAGGGAAGCAGGAGGAGCTGATGCCCCCTACTCCATCAGGTGCAAAGGTAATGAAAAAATAGCGAACCTCTGAAAGATAACACAACACGATGCAGGGGTAGTGCACCCCCACACGGAGTGATGGAGGTGGTGAAAAGGCTCTTACACCCACTAAGACAATGTTGTGCCAACATCGGTCATTTCAAAACGCCAAAGACTTATCTACAATTTTAACCCCTTGAGGCGTGTAGTATTTCCACAAGCCCACCTCCTCTCCTTCAGCTTCTACATCATCTCCATATATCCACCATCCTTCGGAAGTCGGTTGGCCATCGGTATCATAATTCAGAATATAGCACTGCCATGTAGCCTCTGGATCATAGAATCCAGCAGCTCGTGCCTCTTTCAAAAAGTGAGTATTCCTGGAGATCTCGGTTTGGGAAGTAGCCACCATACCATTAGCATAAAAAAATAGCCATTGATTCGCCTGCCTATCATTATTGTAATATCCTGAAGCTTCAAGATAATATTTATCTTGTCCCACCTTTCTGTATACTTGAGCAAAGCCGTTTTTAACTCCACCAGCATAGAGACATAGTGTAACAATATCATCAGAAACTTCACACCAATACCCATCTTTATTACCCAAAGAGTCTGTTTGATTAATATGCTTCAAGTTAATATCCAAGGGGGCTATGGGCAAGCTTACTGATTGCCCCCAAATATTGGAGCAAACGACAAGTGATAATATTAACATAAATAGCCTCATACGCAATTATTTAGGTCTATATATTGGAGACATAAGGGTACTCAAAGGTACGATAATTTTCCTTGATAGCCAGCAGTTACAATGAAAGTAGGCTTACTACCAATGCTTCTGTGAGTACAACTAGAATCTTAGTTACAGCACTAACAGCTCTTAAGCTTCTAAACCCACATAAAGATGATAAACGCAATAGGATAAACTCCAACAAAAAGCATACAATCAACCCGAGTAAAAATGTCATCGCAATTCTCATGACTATAAAGGAGGGCTCTCTCATCGCCATCAACAAATCCTCTTTTGTACCAAGCCAAAAGTTAAACACCCGAATCATTAAGAGAAAAGTTGCAACAAAAGAAAGGATTGAAGGAAGCCTATTGAAGGCTTTATTTTGCTTTTCCATATATCTTCTTTAGCCTCAAGCAAACTCTCTATTTTAAGTACACTTCCTCAAAGTTATATCCCTTTGGGGCTCGCCCTAGCTTAAAGAGATCATATTGAAGCTGATAGGGAAAGCTTCCTCTTATATACTTTTTATTGAACAGACATTGTGTATCCACACTGCTATACAAGACAACTCCTTCTTTAAGGTATAATTTTATACCTTCCCCATCAAGCATATGCCAAAAACATTCAACATCTTTATCAAGTGATCTATCGAAATAATCTACACTATCAGAGTGGAGAGTAAACTTTTCAGCTGGTATTGATGGATACTTTTTGGCATGATAGGGCTTAATCATATATGCTTGTATTGAATTCCCATGATGAAACCAGAGCAAGTTGTAATTATTAAATGCTATCGAATAGACATAGATAGAATCGTTACTCAAAAGAAGTTTATCAACCAATCTACTAGTCCTCTTTTGTAAATATAATTGAGGACTGCAACTCAAACACAACAAAGCCGTCAATAAGACGAGCACCATACTCATATAACTACTTTTCATTTGCTATTCTATTTCTCTACCATTCAAAAGGAACTACTCTTTGAAATTCTTGAAATATGTCAATATGCTCCGGCTTCTCTACTCCTACAATTTCTCCATTATAATTGATGAAGTAACTTATCTTGTAATCCAACGACAAATCACTATCCGACTCCACCTCCTCATTCCTACTCTTATAGAAGTATTTAGTCTCCAACACCTTTATCTTTTCAGCTCCAAACTCATATATTATTGTTGCCTGTCCTGTCTCCCCGTAAATGGATATAATGCTCTTTGATATTTTCCCGTTTACATAAGTTACTTTAGCCTCTGCTCCTTCACTACTTATCCCTTCGATATTATATGTAATTGTCGTTTCATTGGTTGCTCTATTCACCCGGAAGACAGGTATAATATCTTCAGGTTGAATCTGAATAAAGTCATATTCTGGAGGATTTCTTGAAATTAAACTCAATGAACTATCCAATCTATAGATTTCCTGTATAATATCTTCTCCCGGATAATCTTCTATCTTAGGGATCTTACGATAGACTTCAATCGAATCCCCTTTTAGCTTGTAAAAGATTGTAGGCAGATCACAGCAAACTGTGCTGTATACATGGATCTTGTATGCTATTCGATTTTCAGATGGGATGTAAGAAGCTATATAGTAATCTCGTGAGTAACCATCTGTTATTGCATACATTAATAGCCAATAGCTACTCGCTTCGACTTTGCAAACAGGATAATATCGTAACCTATATCTACTGTTCGGATTAAAGTAATCATTTCTAGTATTGCACAAGTAATCCAAAACAATATTTTCAGGAATTGACGATCCCAGTGCCTGACCAGAACAAATTACAGAGTCAGGTAATACTTTCTTCTTATCCCAATAGTCAAGTATTTTATCTTGACCAAACATTAGTGTTGAGCTTGAAATAAGCGCAAGCACTAAAAAACAGATTACTCTCTCTTTCATTCTCTTTATCCCGTCTAATTTCAGTGTGGATTCAAATTACTAGTGCAATTTACTTATATTTTTCCAGTTATATAGTTATTGTTTTTTACACTGGTATTTTTTTAGGGCCTTGGATTAATATTCTGCACATAATTTAGAGCTTGTTTATTGGTTGCATCATTAAAAATCTCCACTAGATATGGGCCATTTTCCGAACTTTTATAACCAACTGATATCCAACACTCTATATTATCGTCTGCCGAGATGCAACAAAGCAATCGGTTAGTTGCATCTCAGCAAATGCTTAGTTGCATCTCGGCAATTGCTTAGTTGCATCTCGGCAAATGGCTTGCAGTAGCGGGTCTATTTACCCCTTTCTTTTACCCACATAATGGGGCTCTTACAGAGGGTTGGTGATAGCTGATTCTGCCTCGTAGTTTTGACGCTGTGATGGTATATTTACCGAAAATGAGGTTCATTATTGCATCATATCAAATAAATAATGTAGATTTGCCTTTACAAAACACATTATATTTAAATCTCAAATAGCAACTAGAGACTTTTGTGTGAAGTAACTAACATCATTAAGACAACTCTACTATGAGCAAAACAACCAATGTGAGCACCATCAACGATGTGGTGATTCGCTTTGCTGGAGACTCGGGGGATGGGATGCAGCTATCGGGCTCTATCTTCTCGGATGTTGCAGCAATTCTGGGAAATCAGATCTCTACTTTCCCCAATTACCCTGCGGAGATCAGGGCACCCCACGGGAGCTTGGCTGGGGTCTCGAGCTTTCAGGTAAGGATTGGCACCGAGGGGGTCTATACCCCTGGCGACTATTCCGATGTGCTGGTAGCGATGAACCCTTCTGCCCTCAAGGTGAATGTAAAGGCGATTAAAAACAATGCGACGATTATCTACGATAGTAGCGCCTTTGATGCCAGTGGGCTGAAGAAGGGGGAGTACACGTCGGAGGATCCATTCTTGGAGCTTGGGCTAACGAATAATACCATTATCCCCGTGGCAATCACGGAGATGACCCGAGAGAGCCTAAAGGAATTTGATATGGATCTGAAGTCGGTAGATCGATGCCGAAATATGCTAGCACTGGGCGTGGTGCTTTGGCTATATAATAAGGACATCTCTCCAGCAGAGGAACTGCTGAAGAAAAAGTTTGGCAAGAAGCCAACTATCCTACAAGCTAATATCAAGGTGCTGACCGATGGCTACAATTATGGGCACAACACCCATGCTTCGGCCACCACCTATCATATCGAGGGGCGAGATCAACGACCTGGGCACTATACAGAGATTACGGGAAATGAGGCGACTGCCCTCGGTTTGGTGGCGGCTGCTGAGAAGTCGGGCCAACAGCTATTCCTCGGGAGCTACCCCATTACCCCTGCGACCGACATTCTGCACACCTTGTCAAAGCTGAAAGCACTCGGTGTGAAGACGGTGCAGGCAGAGGATGAGATTGCTGGCATCACTACTGCTATCGGGGCTTCGTATGCCGGTGCCCTTGGGGTGACTAGTACCTCGGGACCTGGACTAGCCCTCAAGAGTGAGGCACTAGGGTATGCGGTGATTACGGAGCTACCATTGCTACTGATAGATGTGATGCGAGGTGGCCCTTCTACTGGTTTGCCTACCAAGAGTGAGCAGACTGACTTGATGCAGGCTCTCTATGGACGTAATGGTGAGAGTCCGCTGGTGGTAATGGCAGCGACCACGCCAACCGACTGCTTTGATACCGCCTTTGAAGCGGCTCAGATAGCCCTTGAGCATATGACACCTGTGATCCTCCTCACCGATGCCTACCTAGGTAATGGTGCTTCGGCTTGGCGGATTCCCGATCTGAGCACTTATCCTGAGATCAAACCTCCATACGTAGAGAGCAACTACCAGGGGGAGCAACCTTGGAAACCTTATTTCCGTGACCCTGAGAGCTATGTCCGCTATTGGGCGATCCCTGGTGTGGAGGGCTTTACCCACCGCGTAGGAGGCCTGGAGAAGGATAGTGAGACGGGTGTGATTAGCACCGACCCACGCAACCACGCACGTATGGTAGGGTACCGTAAGGAAAAGATTGCACGCATTGCCCATCGCCTTCCTCAGCAAGAGATCATAGGTGATGAGGATGCTGAGCTACTAGTGATAGGCTGGGGAAGCACTTATGGACATATCCTTTCGGCAGTAGAGGAGATTCGTGCTGCTGGACGGAAGATTGCAATGACGCACTTCAAGTACATCAACCCACTACCTAGCAACACTGCTGAGCTGATAAAGCGCTTTGAAAAGGTGGTGGTAGTGGAGCAAAACTTGGGTCAGTTTGCCGCTTACCTCAGTGGTCAGATAGGTGGGTTAGCCCCCTATAAGTTTAATAAAGTGGAGGGTCAGCCACTCAAGGTACGAGAGATCGCAGACTATCTACTGCATATACTGGATGGTGAAAATGTAAAGCAAGGAGGGCTATAAAGATATGAAACTAAATCAAGTAATAGGGCCACAGCCCTCAGGACTCACATATACAGGTAAGGACTTCCACAGTGGTGGGCAGGTGAAGTGGTGCCCAGGGTGTGGTGACCACGCTGTATTGAATTCGCTACATAAGGCAATGGCAAAAATAGGCATTGCCCCACACAATACAGTGGTGGTGAGTGGTATCGGTTGCTCTTCTCGCCTACCCTACTATATGGGTACTTATGGAATGCATACCATCCACGGTCGTGGAGCTGCCGTGGCTACTGGAGTGAAGGTGGCGAATCCCGACCTTTGCGTATGGCTTACCTCGGGGGATGGCGATAGCATGGCGATTGGGGGCAACCACTTTATCCATATGATTCGGCGTAATGTGGATATCAATATGGTGCTCTTTAATAATAAGATTTATGGGCTCACCAAGGGGCAGTATTCGCCTACTAGCGACCGTGGCTTTGTCTCGAAGTCGTCTCCTTTTGGCACTGTGGAGGATCCTTTTATCCCTGGAGAATTGGTCTTTGGGGCAAGAGGGACCTTCTTTGCCCGTACCATTGATGTGGACATGGGTCTTTCAGAGGAGATCATGATAGAGGCGGCTAAGCACCGAGGCACTAGTGTGGTGGAGAGCTTGGTGAACTGTATGATTTTCAATAATGGCACCCATTTAATGTACACCGACCGTACTATTCGTGCCGATGTGACGATTACGCTCCGCCATGGAGAGCCTATGATCTATGGCAAGGAAAAGAATAAGGGGCTAGTGCTGGACGGTCTGCAACTGAAGAGTGTGACGATTGGTGAAAATGGGGTGACGGAGAAGGATATCCTGGTGCACGATGCCACCACAGAGAGCCCCGTACTCCACTCAATGCTGGCAATGATGCACACGACACCTGGAATGCCACTAGCACTCGGTGTGATCCGCAATGTGGAGGCACCCACCTACGACCGTGAGGTGACTCGCCAGATCGTTGAGGAGCAGGAGAAGAAGCCCGAGCTAACGCTCCAAAGCTACCTCAATAGCCTTTCGAGCTGGGAGGTGAAGTAAACCATTTCACAAGTAAAATAGCTCTTTTCACAAAAGGGAGGCGCCAGTAATGGTTACCTCCCTTTTTAGTGCTCTATTTTTCGGGAAGTCTCGTGAAAAATGAGTACATTTGTGTGCAGGAGGAGAGGGGGAAGGAATTCATTCACTAAGCAATCGACAGAGACTATGGCAGACCTACACTTATCGGACAATGACCTAAAGCAATTGCAGGAGAAGGGCATCTCACAGACTCAACTTGAAGGGCAGCTACGGCGATTTGCCCAAGGATTTCCCTACCTACATTTGGTAAAAGCGGCCTCGGAGGAGGAGGGCATCGTGACACTAGAGGGCGATGCACTAGATGCAGCACTCAAGGAGTGGGAGCGGACGCTATCCTCCCCCACCTCGGTAGTGAGCCGATTTGTGCCAGCTAGTGGTGCTGCCTCGCGAATGTTTAAGGCGCTCTTTGCCTATCTACACACGGAGGAGATGAACGATGATACCCGTGAGGTGCTAGACCACATCACCGACTTTGCCTTTTTTGATAGTCTCAATCGTGCTTGTATGCTGGGTGAGGGTGGCAAGGGCTGTCTGAAGTTGATCCAATCGGGCAAAGAGCATACGGTGATTGAATACCTTTTGACGGAAAAGGGGCTTAACTATGGGCATTTACCTAAGGCGTTGCTCCAATTTCATCGCTACCCCGAGGGAAGCCGCACAGCTATGGAGGAGCAGCTGGGGGAGAGTGCTAAGTACGCACGCAATGCCGATGGTACGGTAAAGATACACTTCACTCTAAGCCCTGAGCATATTGAGCCTTTCCAGGCACTCCTCAAGCGAAAAAGGGGTGAGATAGAGGAGCGCTACTCCTCTGTACTAGAGGTGACCTATTCTATTCAGAGAAGCAATACAGATACCATTGCTGTGGATATGGATAACCAGCCGATGAGGACTAAGGAGGGGGCTTTGCTCTTCCGTCCAGGAGGGCATGGGGCTCTGATCCATAACCTTAACGAAATCGATTCGGACATTATCTTTATTAAGAATATTGATAATGTAATCCCTCAGCCCTACTGGTGCGACACGCTGATCTACAAAAAGGCAATTGGAGGCTATCTAGTACAGCTCCGCAATAAGGTCTACAAGTATATGGCGCAATTAGGGGAGGATAAAAAGGTGAGTAATAACCTTATCAGTGAGATCAAAACCTTTGTGGAGGAGAACTTCTGCATCGAGACCTCGGCACTTGATGAGCTATCCCTGGAGGAGCAGGCCAACTTCCTAAGGAGGATCCTCAATCGACCTATCCGCGTTTGTGGCATGGTGCGAAATACGGGTGAGCCAGGGGGTGGCCCTTACATTGTGAAGAATGAAAATGGTACTACAGGTCTGCAGATCTTGGAAAGCACTCAGATCAATATGAATGACCCTTTGGATAAGGAACTATTTGAGACAAGTACTTACTTCAATCCTGTGGATCTAGTGCTTTGTGTGAAGGATTACCGGGGCAATAAGTTTGATCTCCTTTCGTTTGTGGATGAGGAGACTGGATTTATCAGCCACAAGAGCCAAGAAGGGCAGGAGCTAAAGGCTCTGGAGCTTCCAGGCTTGTGGAATGGGGCGATGAGCAATTGGCTCACGGCGTTTGTGGCGGTACCTGGAACCACTTTCAACCCAGTGAAGAAGGTGAATGACCTACTCCGCCCTAGCCATCAACTATCATAAGAAAGAGATAATAATCAATAGATATTAAACAATATGAAAGAAAATATCAAGGAGCGACTGAAAGCACTGAGAGGTGCGATGAAAAGGGAGCAGATAGATGCATACATTGTACCTAGCTCAGACCACCATCTGAGTGAATATACCCCTACTTGCTGGAAGCATAGGGAGTGGATTACAGGATTTAATGGCTCGGCGGGTACTGCAGTGATAGCGATGGATGAGGCTGGTCTTTGGACCGACTCACGCTACTTCCTTCAGGCAACTCAGCAATTGGAGGGGACAACCATTGATCTGCGTAAGGAGGGTCTTCCTGAGACACCCTCTATCGCCGATTACCTTCGCACGAAGAAGGGGGTGAAGCGGGTAGGATTCTTTGAGAAGTCGATGAGTACGGCGGAGGCACTTCGCTACAAGAAGGTGCTGGATATCGCTGGTATTGAGATGGTGACGGAGAAGGATCTGATCTCGGAGGTCTACACAGATGCCCCTGAGATTCCACGCAATCCTTTCTTTATCATGCCTACGAAATATGCGGGTCTCACTACGAAGGAGAAGGTGGCTAATGTGCGTGCTGCACTAGAGGCAAAGGGGGCTAATGCCATCATCATTAATATGCTTTGCGAGCTGGCTTGGCTATTTAATATCCGAAGTAATGATGTAGCCTTTAACCCTGTGGGTATCGGATATGGTCTACTGACTAAGGATCAAGTGACGCTATATGCTTTCCCCGAAAAGTTGCCAGACGAGGTACGCCAGCATCTTAAGGAGAATGGCGTGAACATCAAACCATACGAAGCAGTTTATGCCGATGTGGCAGCACTTCCTAAGAAGACGGTGCTCTCTTTTGACCCAGCTCGAAACAACTACGCTTTCTACAGAGCGATCCCTGAGGGCGTAACCGTAATTGAGCAATTGAGCCCTATCACGCTACTTAAGGCGGTGAAGAATGAAACAGAGCACCAAGGATATGTAAATGTGATGAAGCGTGATGGTGCTGCCCTCACCCGCTTCATCATTTGGCTTGAAAAGACACTAGAGAGTGGCGAAACTCCTACCGAGTATGAGGTAGGTGTCCAATTAGCAAAGTTCCGTGCAATGGATGAGCAGTATGTCAATGATAGCTTTGCCCCTATCGCTGGTTATCGCGACCACGGGGCTATTGTCCATTATAGTGCTACTCCCGAGAGCTCGCACAAGTTGCAGCACAATGGAATGTTCTTGCTGGACTCTGGTGGTCAATATTACGACGGTACCACAGATATTACCCGTACCATTTCGCTGGATGGCAAGCCTACAGCAGAAGAAAAGGCCGACTATACGCGTGTACTGAAGGGACATATTCAGTTGGCAACAGCTATCTTCCCTGAGGGGACGCGAGGCTCGCAGCTGGATATCCTTGCACGTAAAGCCCTTTGGGATAATAGTCAGAACTATGGACACGGCACTGGGCACGGTGTGGGCTACTTCCTCAATGTTCACGAGGGGCCACAAAACATCCGAATGGACGAGAATCCTACTGTGCTTCAGCCAGGTATGGTTACCTCCAATGAGCCAGGTATCTACATCACCGGCAAGTATGGCATTCGTATTGAGAACCTCATCTATACCAAGCCATATTCTGAGGGAGACTTTGGCAAGTTCTTCTGCTTCGAGACACTCACCCTCTGCTACCTAGATAATAGCTTGGTAGACCTTCCACAGCTTACCGATAAGGAGCTGGAGTGGTACAATAACTATCAAGAACGAGTATACCGAGAGGTATCACCACTTCTTAATAGCGAAGAGGCTGCTTGGCTCAAAGCCAAAACAGCACCCTTGAGTAGGTAGTTTTTTAGACTAATAGTAGGGGGTACTTCCTAGAGTACCTCCTACTTTTTTTCATTTTTATATGGCAATAATTCAAGAGGTGAGGGGTTTTACACCCAAGATCGCTCACAATGTTTTTCTCGCTACTAATGCTACCGTGGTGGGAGATGTAGAGATAGGCGAAGGGAGCAGTATATGGTTTGGTGCTGTGGTGCGTGGCGATGTCAATAGCATTCGCATAGGCAAAAACGTGAATGTACAGGATGGAGCTGTCATCCACACCCTATATCAAAAGTCGGTCTCAATACTAGAGGACAATGTCTCTATCGGGCACAACGCTATCATTCACGGAGCTAAGATCGAAGAGGGAGCCCTAGTAGGAATGGGAGCTATTGTGATGGATCATGCCGTGGTAGGGAGAGGAGCGATTGTAGCTGGTGGAGCTGTAGTCCTCTCCAATACGGTAATAGAACCTGGTGCACTTTACGCCGGCGTCCCTGCTAAGTTTGTGAAGATGCTAGACCCTGAGCAACAGCAAACCATCAATAAGCGCATCTCCGATAACTACCAAATGTACGCCTCCTGGTACCCGCTACAGGAGTAACAGGAGGCTTTAGGCTTGGTTATCTGCCGAAAAAAGGGTAACTTGCTGAAGATTTTCAAACCAATAATACAAAAGACTGTAACAACATGAAGAAAACTCTATGCAAGGTGGCTATGGCACTAGCTATCGCCACTCTAGGAGCGGGAGTCTCAGCAGAGGCTTGTACCGACCTAATTGTAGGACCCAAGGCATCTACAGACGGGAGCGTCTTTATTAGCTACGCTGCAGATAGCCACACATTATATGGCGAGCTATACCATTGGCCTGCCGCCACTTGGACCACGGGAAGCATCCTTAAGGTAACTGAGTGGGATTCAGGTATTCCAACAGGTGAGATTGCACAGTATGTAGGGCGCACCTACAACGTGATTGGCAATATGAATGAAAAGCAAGTAGCCATCACAGAGAGTACCTGGGGCGGTTGCGACAAGTGCCAAGGCACAGAGGGTCTGATGGACTATGGAAGCCTTATTTATATCGCACTTCAAAGGTCGGCAACAGCTCGCGAAGCTATTGACGTCATCACAGGTCTAGTAGATCAATATGGCTATAGAAGTAGTGGTGAAAGCTTTACCATTGCCGATAAAAACGAAGTATGGGTAATGGAGATGATCGGTAAGGGCAAAGGCGAGAAGGGTGCCGTTTGGGTAGCTATTCGCATCCCCGACGATGCTATCTCAGCTCACGCCAACCAAGCACGTATCCAGCAGATTCCTTTTAATGACAAGGAGAACTGCCTCTACAGTCCCGACGTTGTAGAGTTTGCTCGCAAAAAGGGCCTCTACAAGGGAAGTGACAAGGACTTTAGCTTCCAAAAAGCCTACAACCCCTACGACTTTGGTGGTCTACGTGGCTGTGAGGCAAGAGTGTGGTCTTTCTTCAATCGCTTTGCCGATGGCATGGATAAATACCTACCTCTAGTTATGGGATACGAGCCAGATGCAGAGCCAATGCCACTTTATGTAAAGCCTAATCGCAAGCTCTCACTTGCCGACGTGCAGAATATGATGCGAGACCACTACGAGGATACCCCAATGGATATGACCAAGGATCGTGGTGCAGGTGCTTATAAAGTTCCCTACCGCTGGAGACCTATGGGCTTTGAGGTAGATGGCCAAGAGTATGTCAATGAACGTGCTATCGCAACACAGCAAACTGGTTTTGTACTAGTGGCTCAGATGCGTAAAGACCTACCCGATTATGTTGGAGGTATCCTATGGTTTGGTGTGGATGACGCAGATATGACCCTCTTCAAGCCTATGTACGCCTCTATGACCCGCGTACCTCATAGTTTTGCACCAGGGAATGGTTCTATGACTAAGTTCTCTTGGACTTCAGCCTTTTGGATGCACAACTGGGTAGCCAATATGGCCTATGGCAAGTACAGCTATATGATTAAAGATATCCGCAAGAAGCAACAAGAGATTGAGGGGCAATGGCAAAGCATACAGCCAGCCATCGAGGCAAGAGCTATGGAGATTGCTAAGAGCCAAGGCGAAGCAGCTGCAGTAGAGTTCCTTACCAACTACTCCTGCCAGATTGCCGACCAATCAACAGCTGAGTGGAAGCAACTCGGAGAGTACCTACTAGTGAAGTACATTGATGGCAATGTCAAGCTAGAGAAAGATGGTCAATTTGTAGAGGAGCACGGACTCGTAGCCTTCCCAGAGCAACCAGGCTATAGCGAAGACTTCTACCGTCACGTAGCAGAGGGCGACAATGTAGAGCACCTCAAGGTACCAGCTAAGAAGTAATCAACTTACACTTTATCTATACTAGAGTGATGAGCTGAAAAGTCAGTTCATCACTCTATTTTTATATCCACGGAAACCATTGTAACAATCAAGAATCACAGAAGGACCTCTGCCGAGGTCCTTCCAATCCATGAGAAGCCTTGACAGATATAAGCATTTTATCCTTCATACGACAGCCTCATCTAATACGGAATTCCGACGCTCAATAACAGGGAAAAAGTATATGGTATCGGTACAATTCCATAGGGAGTGTCTACTTATTTAGGAATAAACCTTTGTCGGTGTCTACATAATTAGGAATACAAGACTAGGCCGCGCATATATTCCGCATGCGTGCGGAACGCATTCCGCAGGGCTACGGAATGGATTCCGCACGCATACGGAATGAAGCTTTGATGCATCGGACTAAATATCGAAACGCATAACCACTTCATCAAAGACGTCACCGGGATTGATACCCATCTCAGCAAAGATCGCTGCGATACGTTCTGCCTCCCAAGAACGCAAAGGCAATTCGCCTTTACGCAGCTGATAAAAGCGTGTTTTTTGCATACCGAGCTCTTGCATACAGCGTCGGTTAAAAGTAGTTAGCAGTTTGGTGGGGACTTGACCAGCACCCTTCATAAAGCCTACATAATGAGGGATTAATCGATCCTCCACATACGCTTGGCAGTTAGCACCCACATCGGGTTTATTAGGGTGGAAGCAAAGGATAGGCATATTACTAGGTAGCACCTCCTGCCCTTTGAGAAAGTGCAAGCAACTCTCCTTCTTGGAGCAATGATTGGTAAAACAAAGTTCAAAACTCTCTGGAAGTGTCTGCGACATAGAATCTATAGGCATAATAAAAGAAATTAGGTATTACTGAATTCATCATTTGAATTACAAACTTACCAAATTGAGGAGATGATATCAAGTTTATGATTTATTAAATAGCCATATTGTGGCGATATGATATCTTTGCCGCTGATTTATTTTCAACAACAGAAAGAAAGATTGAAAGAATATGGAAAAGAAGATTTTATGGTCCCTAGTAGCAGCATTGGCTGCGGTGGTGATGGTAAGTTGTGGTAATGGTGATAACCTTCCGAAGGAAGGCTCTGTCAATGACTACGAATACATCTTTACGGTGACAGCAGAAAAAGGTGAGATGCATATATTCTACACCTTTGACACTGACGCCAAGGAAATCTTGTGGAGTGAAGAGCACCGCCCAATAGCGAATAAAGAAAAGACATTCACCAATATCAAAGAGGGTGAGACTAAGACCTACACCTTTAGAATCAAGGAGGCAAGGCGAGTATCGGTCAAAGGAAAGATCGAGGCACCTAATTCAATAGGGACCAAGGGCTCCTACCAATTTGAGGAGCGACTTAATGGCAAAAAGGCTAGAGATAAAAAAAGCACTATTGAGCTTGAGCACAATGGAGTAACTCAAAGCTTCGAGTTCACCAGTTCCTCCCTCTAATTCTCGATAAAAGCAAGCGACCGTGGATAGACACCGAGATGGTACCTATCCACGGTCGCCCTATATTATGCGTCTTCCGACTAATCTAGCAATGCACGAAGGGAAGTGGGGAGATAAAACTGATTGGTTTTATCCACGTAAACCACTGGCATTGGCAGTTCGTGTAGCTCTTTATTGAGATAGAGTTGGTTGGTAAAACTCTTGATCTGAAGCGTCTTACGTCCTTTCTTTACAGTCAGTACCTTATTCTGTGGCTCGTCACCACTAATGGTCACCTTGAGCCCACTGAAGACTTCACTGTGTGGGGCAAAGTACTCGTGTGTCAGCTCAAGCATGGTAGGCTCTAAGCCAAGTGAGCGACGTAAGTAGTCATGGAGCTCCATATTATTATGGACACCCATGAGTCTCTGCTCCTCAGTTGGCGCATAACTAGCTAGGAATACATCCTCAGCGGTATGCCCATGGGTGGTAAATGCGAGGTACATCCTGTCGCGGTAGATGGATGCGATGAAGTCGGATAGCCCGGCAGTATAGAGGGCACCTTCGCCTGAAATGTTGAGAGCCTTTAATTGCTGCTTAATGGCTGCACGCTCGGCATCGGGAGCGAGTTCTAGCTGACGAAGCAACTTAAGTGCCACTAACTCCTCCTCTGTAGGGGCGAAGGTGGTCACCTCTTCAAAGATCTTTGCCAACTCACTCTCCTCCTCCGACTTGATCATCTCGGCCAAACCGACTGAGCTTTTTTGAATCTTGACAAGTGGGCCAAAGAGAGTCTCTTTGGAGGCACCAGCATAATTGTGCAGGTCTCCTCTACCGAGGCTCAGTCCACTATTACCATGGTCTGCGGTAACAACTACAATGGTATTTCCATCAGCTTTGGCAAAGTCGAGTGCCACCTGCACGGCACGATCGAAGGCGAGAAACTCTGTAGCCATCGCCACGGGGTCATTGGCATGTGCCGCCCAATCGACCTTTGAGCCCTCAACGAGCAAAAAGAAACCATTAGGATTATTGCGATCAAGCAAAGAAATCGCCGAGGAGACCATCTCGCTTAGCTTAGGGTCTCTGCCAGCCACCCCATCCATATCATACGGGATATCACGATGAGAGAATAGGCTCCACATACGATCCTTTTGGTTGGAAGTAAGTGAGGCGTGGTCATTGAGGTAGACGCCATAATCCTGGCTACGTAGGTAATTGACCTGCTCTTCACTGATCAAGCCTGCCCCACCCCCAATCACTACATCGAGGTGATTGTGTACCATTTGTGGGATAATCCAATCGTAGCGCTTTCTACTGTAGCTATGTGCAGTGGCATCGGCGGGCGTAGCGTGTGGAAATTCACAAGTAACCACTACCCCAACCTTACGATCTTGTAACACCCTAGTGGCCTCCATCAGTGAAACGAGTGGTCGGTACCCCATGGTGCTATCTACGGGGATCAGATCTTGGGAAGTGGCATAAGGATAAGTGCCAACCATTCCTTGAATGGAAGGCATACCATTCATATAGGTAGAGGTGGTAGGGGCGGAATCACCAATAGGGGCATCGGAGCAAAAGGTGAGCACGGTACCACTCATGTAAGGGTCAAGGTGTAGTTTGGTAAGTGAATCGGCCTGTAGATTTTGATACCAGCGTGCTAGTGAGATGGTACTGAGCGATGTACCATCAGAAATCATAAAGATGACGTTTTTAACTGGTTTGGTTGGTTGCTCTGCTACCAACAACTGTGGCAAAGCGAAGAGCAAGGTAGCGAGTATACAAAGAGTTCGTTTCATTGTCAATATTTATTTATCAATTATACACTAAGGTCGTCCTGGCACAATGGGGTCAGCTCCTCGGGTAGAGGGGTAATATTCTCCGCTCCTTCCGTGCCAATGATATAACTATTCTCCAATCCTACCGCCCCCACTTCAGGGAATACAAACTTCGGCTCGAGGGCAATGGTCATACCGCTTCTGAAGGTATCTCGAGAGCGTGCGGTGAGCACTGGTACTTCATTGATCTCAATGCCAAAACCATGACCAACAAACTTCACCTTATTGGCGTGTCCCATAAAGTAATCGGAGAGCCCCTCCTCCTCGGCACGTGCGGCACAATGATTGAAGACTTCGGCCACAGGTGCCCCTTCCTTGGCATAGGTTTGGAACCACTGATGAAGCTCCATAGAAAGCTGGTGGGCTTTATGCACATCCTCTGGCAGTGTCCCTAAGTAATAGGTGCGGGTGATATCGGTTTGGTACACCCCATAATTTCCCGACATATCCACCATCACCGTGGTATTGGGGGCTATCTCCTGATTGGAAGCGCCCATAGGCATGGCAAAGGTGCCTTTTCCCCCCATTGTAAAGTCGTAAGGGGCAGGGTTATCGGCATTGCGACCAGATATCACATTGCCCATAAATATCTCCGACCTAGCTCCGAAGGAACGGAAGAGGCCTATGGAACCGCGGCGACGCATCTGATACTCTAGCTGATGCTGGAGGTCGAGCTCGGACATACCACTCTGATAAAGCTCTGGTACCAGCCGATAGATCTCCATATGCACCTCTGCAAGGTGGCGTATGGCGGTGAGCTCTTGCTCGGTCTTGATGCTCCTTACGCTCCGCATAAGTGATGAGGCATCCACACTACTCACTCCCTCGGGAGAGAGTTTGGAGAGTCTCTGATAGTCGGTCACGGGGAGGTAGCCTAGCTCTAGGGCTGTGGTGGAAGATATAGCGAGCCCCCTACCCTTAAGTAGATCGGGAATCAACTCGGGCTTGCGCACATTAAAGATAAGCTCCTCGGGATAGCCTTCTAGCACGTAGGTGGGGCGCTCCAAAAAGAGTAGCGGTAGGGCCTCATCTTTATGAATAAAGATATACCCTTGTGCCACACTCCCCGTGAGATACAAGAAGTTGGGGACACTACCGAGTAGCAAGCTATCAATGGACGCTGCCTGAAGGGCTGCTTTTATTTTGTCTGTTTTGAGAATGATTTCGTCAATTGTTGTATTCATACGTTCGGGAAATGGATTAAATAGCAGGTAAACTCATTCCTGTAAACTTGCGATAAAGGTCGAGGGCATAGACATCGGTCATTCCACTTATATAGTCTAGGGCACTCTGTATCTTGCCGTACATGGTGACGCGGTGCATATCGTATTGCTCGGGAATACGCTTAAACCATAAAAGGCTATAAGCGTTATCGGGCTTGGTCTGTGCCTCTATCAAGGTATCTAATAGGTACTCAAAGATACGGAAGCCGGCAAACTCGATATCTAGCACCTCCTTGGTAAAGTAGATCTTATCAAAAGCTATTTCACGGGCATGCTCGAAGGCGGTACGCTCGCGCTCTGGCAGTGCCTGAATGAGCGACCCTTCGAAGGTGCCTTTGAGGATCTGCTCTTCGTGATCCAAGAAGGCAGCGGTAGTGGTAGCAACCAAGCGACCAATAGCCACCGAACGAAGGTAGGCAACTTGCTCATTGTGGTCGGTAACCTTGGAGAGAATCTCATCCACATACTTATGCTGCGCAGTGGGGATGAAGGCTTGCATCAACTCCATGCACTCCTCTCGGCTGATTAGCTTTAGTTTGTAGGCATCTTCGAGGTCCATAATCTGGTAGCAGATATCATCGGCTGACTCTACAAGATAGACAAGGGGATGACGTGCATAGACTGGTGGCTCGCCTTTCTTGGACTTCAAGATGAGACCTAAGTGGTCGGCAATCTTTTGATAGCTAGCTTGTTCGGTCTCAAAAAAGCCGAACTTTCCTTGGGAGCTGAGCGATGTATAAGGGTACTTGACCACGGAAGCAATGGTACTATATGTGAGTACGAAGCCCCCTTTTCGACGCCCTTTGAATCCATGTGTGAGTAGCCGCAGAGCATTGGCATTGCCTTCAAAGTGGGCAAAGTCTTCCCAACGGCCACCCTCATCTAGCACTTGTTGCTTCCATCGAGTCCCTTTGCCTTCGGTAAAGTAGGCACTGATAGCCCGCTCTCCAGCGTGCCCAAAGGGAGGGTTACCCATATCATGAGCCAAACAAGCAGCCGATACAATGGCGCCAAAGTCGGCATGATCGGGGAGTAAATCGGGGTATCTTCGGCATACCTCTCGCCCTATCTGTGTGCCGAGAGAACGCCCAATACAGGAAACCTCTAGGCTATGAGTCAATCGGTTATGAACGAACACCTTCCCTGGTAGGGGGAATACCTGAGTCTTATTTTGCAACCGTCTAAAGGGTGGAGAGAAGATAAGTCGGTCGTAGTCTCTTTGGAAATCGGTTCGATTTTCCTGCTTTTGGCTGTGTGACTCAAGTCCAAATCGCCTATCGCTTATCAGCCTCTCCCATTGCATCATTTCGCTACTCATTGCTCAAGAATTATGGAGCTTATTGATTAACTCTGCCATACCTTTGCCTGCTCCCATCTTGATATGAACGAACTGGCTTGATCCGGGCACATCTTTAGGGTCAATGAGGTAGATAGGTGTACCTCTTGGCACAAACTGTACTAGCCCAGCTGCTGGGTAGACGTTGAGGCTTGTGCCGATGATTACGAAGATATCGGCGGTTTCAACCTCACGCACAGCATCCTCCATACGGGGGACTGGCTCGCCAAAATAGACAATGAAGGGGCGGAGACAATGGCCTTGGGCATCTCTATCCTCGGTGGTCATCCTTAGCCGTCCTTCTGGTAAGGGAAGCGGAGTGGAGAGGTCATTCTCACTACAGCACTTCATCAGCTCTCCATGAAGGTGAATGATGTGGCTACTCCCAGCTCGCTCGTGGAGGTCGTCGATGTTTTGGGTAATGACGGTAACGTCGTACTCTTTCTCCAGCTCGGCAAGTAGCTTATGTCCTTGATTAGGCTGAGCATTCACACACTGCTCACGACGGTCGTTGGCAAAGTCAATCACCAGCTTAGGATTTCTCCGATATCCTTCGGCCGAAGCAACCTCCTCCACTGAGTAGTGCTCCCACAGTCCATCACTATCTCTAAACGTGGCGATGCCACTCTCCGCACTTATTCCAGCTCCTGTAAGAGCTACTAACTTCTTCTTTTTCATCTTCACCTTAAATTTACCAATCATGTGGTGTGTGACCCATCTGTATTTCAAGGTTACCTCCCTTAGCCATCTGCTCAAAGGTAATATACCGCTCATTCATGGGCTCGCCATTAAATCGAATGCTTTGGATATAGATATTTTCACTGCTATTATCTAGCACTTTGATCTTAAAGAGGCCATCACGAACCTGTAGCTCAGCACTATCAATCATAGGACTACCGAAGTAATAACGTCCTCCACAGGGCTCTATCTGATAAAAGCCCAGTGCCGACAAAATGTACCACGCACTCATCTGCCCAGCATCTTCGTTACCCGACAGACCATCGTAATCGGCATGATACAGCTCGGTCATCACCTGTCTGAGCAAAGGAGCGGCCTTGCTCTGCTTCCCTAGCATACTATACATATAAAGTATGTGATGGCTTGGCTCATTGCCGTGGGCAAACTGGCCGATCAGACCTGAAATATCTGGAGATACATCATCGCCCTCAATGACTGAGGGGAGGATAAAGAGACTATCCAACTTGGAGAGGAACTGCTCTTCGCTACCAAAGCACTCTACCAAGCCCTTCACATCGTGAGGAACTAGGAAGGTGTATTGCCATGCATTTCCCTCACAATAGTCATCATTGCGGTGGGTAGAGGCCAGTGGATTAAAGTCGGGGTTAAAGTTACCCTTTTGGTCCACGCCACGCATAAAGCGTGTCACTGGATCGTAGTGGTAGTGGTAGCTCTTGCTACGCTTGAGGAAATAGGTATAATCCTCGTCGTGCCCCAGTGCTTGTGCCACCATGGCAACCGACCAATCGGCTAGTGCATATTCGAGGTCATAAGCTACACTCTCTAGCATACTATCGTATGGGATATAGCCGTACTGGATACGATACTCCTGTCCTCGCTTTGGTACCATAGCCGATGCCTTAAGTGCTTCATAAGCCTTCTCCTTATCAGTGACGTATCCCTTGAGGATAGCATCTGCCAGTACTGGAATGCCAGGGGCACCGACCATGGTGTAGGTCTCATTACCCACTAAGTGCCAGATAGGCAGCTCTCCTTGCTCCTCATAGATCGCCATCATCGTTGCCACTATGTCGGGCATCATTTCGGGGTGAATCAGCGTCATCAATGGGTGTGCTGCCCGATAGGTATCCCATAGTGAGAAGATCGTATAGTTAGTGAAGTCGGCCTTTTCGTGCACCTTTTGGTCAGCGCCATAGTAGCTACCATCGACATCAGAAAAGAGGCTAGGTGCTATCATGGTATGGTATAGGCCAGTATAGAATATCTTCATCACATCAGGTAGGTGACTCTCTATTTTCACCTTGCTGAGCTCTTGATTCCATAGCTGCTTAGCCTCAGCACGGACCTCATCAAACTGCCATCCTTTTTGCTCAGCTTCCATATTCTTCCACGCTTCCTCAATAGAAGTTGGCGAAAGGGCGACCTTCATCATCACCTCTCTATCGAGTTTGGGATCTAGATCTATATGACCATAGACCACCTTACCTCGACCTTCCTTCTCAAGAAACTGACCATCAGCTATCACAGTCAGATCCTCGATAGGTTGAGATAGCTCTACTGCAAAGTAAACCTTCTGATCCTTTGCCCAACCAGTAGAGTAACGATACCCCTCTAGTTGTGTATCATTAATTATAGTAATGTATCCCTCTGTAGCTTTGTCCCAGTTGCCTCCATTCTCCAAATCAAAGATAATGGCACGCTTCTCTGACCCCTCTGGGAAGGTGTACTTGTGGTAGCCAATACGGCTTGTCGTGGTCAGCTCTACATCAATGCCATATCGCTCCAAATGGGTAGAGTAATAGCCTGGCTCCACCTGCTCTACCGACCGACGGCTATAGCTCCAAAGCCCGCTCTGTGGATCATCGTGATTTCCACGTGCGTAAGTCACCTCGCCTGTGACGGGCATCACGGTGATATCTAGCAAGTCACCAATTCCAGTACCACTGAGATGAGTGTGTGAAAAACCTATCACCGTAGAGTCGCTTACGTGATAACCGCTACACCAATCCCACCCAGTGGTGACACTGGTGGGACCCAATTGAACCATTCCCCAAGGGACAGAAGTTCCAAGGAACACATGTCCATGACCACCTGTGCCGATCCATGGGTCTACATAATCTGTAGGGATCAATTCTGCCACTACCTGTTGCTTACTCTCCTTGCAACCAACCATCAAAAGTGTAGCTAGCAAACCTAGCATACACATCAGCTTTTTACTCATCTCTATTATCCTCAATTATTCTCTACTTAATCCCTGTATGTCCAAACCCTCCTGCTCCACGCTCAGTCTCTTCTAGTGCTTCAGTCACATGCCATGTCACATGAGCATGCTTCGCCACTACCATCTGACAGATCCGTTCGCCTGGTTCAATCGTATACCTGGTATCCGAAAGGTTGGCAACGATTGCCTTTATCTCACCCCTATAGTCGGCATCGATAGTACCTGGTGCATTGAGCAGTGTGAGACCGTGCTTTAGTGCCAATCCACTTCGTGGCCTTATCTGTGCCTCATACCCCTCTGGCAATGCAATATACAAGCCCGTCGATACCGCCACTCTCTGCAGTGGTTCCAGCTCTATTGGAGACTCTATATTTGCCCGAATATCAAGGCCCGCCGATAAGGGTGTGGCATACTCTGGAAGTGGGTAAGGACTTTGATTGATTATTTTAATCTCTACTTGATTATTCATATATTCTATCTATAGTGGTAAACCATTGTACTTGATTGCTTTCTTAGCTTTTTGTAGCAATTTTATCTTATCCTCCAAAGCAATGTCAATAGATATTGGCAATATCCATATTCTACTCCTTACCTCCTTTGGAATCCATTGCTGGCAGGTGAGCAGGCGCATTCCATCCTTCTCTGTTGTGAGCACAAAGAGCTCTTGATCACTTTGGAGGTCATCCACTAGCACTTCCACCTCCTCTTTAGTAAAACGATGGTGATCGGGGTACTCAATGTAATCAACCACCTTAGGGAAAGTACTTTTGCAAGTCTGCTGAAAAGCAGCTGGGCGTGCAATACCACTCACCACCAAGATTGGACTATCTTGTGTTAGCCTATGACTTGAAGTAGTATCTGCCTCAGTAAAGAGTGGCCTTGGCTGCTCATATCTTACACTGGTACAGAAGACATCTTGATAGGCCATCGTCCCGAGATTGTCCATTTTTAGTCGCATCTCAGTTACATTGACCTGCCGAGGAGTTCCAGTAAGGATAATTGCCTCGGCTCTAGCTGCTTCCTTTCTACTCTCACGTAGTCGCCCATACGGCATCAAATAATCGTCATAGTAAGGTTTGCAGTACGGAGTCAGTAGTATAGAAAAGGATGGGGTCACTCTGCGGTGCTGGAAACCATCGTCCATGAGTACCACGTCGGGACGCTCCTCATCTGGCATCGCCTCCATCGTCTCGAGAGCGCGCCGACGGTCTCCATCAATATAAACCATCACCTCTGGATGTTTTTGCTTGATTTGGAAAGGTTCGTCACCTATTCTATCTGCATTATCCTCCAGAGATGCGATGATAGGCCTACGTGTGCGACGACCATAACCACGAGAGAGGACAGCAACCTTATAATCTCGCTTCAGAAGAGATATAAGCAACTCAATATGAGGGGTTTTACCACTTCCTCCAACGGATAGATTACCGACACAAATAGTGGGTATTTCCGACTTCCAAGAGGAGACTAGGCGGTGATCATAAGCAAAATTGCGGATACCTACAGCCATCGAATAAAGGGCTGTGGGTATCCACAATAAGATATTTCTGCGCTCTGGTCTCCCCATGCTTAAGCAATCTCTTTTTTACATCACGCCTAGAGTCGTCTGAGTAGTCTCACATGCGGTAGCCCCTACTCTAGTAAGGTCATAGGGAGGTAGTGCCTTTACCCCGCTCATCTGCTTAATGTGCTGCTCGGCACGCTTATAGAGCTTCTCCTCATTAGTGAGGGTGAAATACTCATAGAGGGTCTGTACACTGGCACCAACATTGACTCCAAATATTTTTTGTAGCCAATCAACCTCCTCCTTACTCTCCACAATGGTATAGCTATCTAGTTCGGCCAATCTGGCTGCCTCTTGAATAGCCACATCAAGACCACCCAACTGATCTACTAGCCCAAGCTCAATGGCCTTAGCACCAAGCCATACACGACCTTGACCAATAGAGTCGACAGTCTCTTTTGATAAGTCACGACCTGTTGCCACGCGCGTAATAAACTGATCGTAGCCACGCTCTATCATCTCCTGAAGTTTACCAGCTACACGAGGGCTTAGTGGCTTAGTAACAGAGAGACTACCAGCAGTAGAAGTGCTTACTTGCTCCTCTTTTAGCCCCAACTTCTTCATAGTGCCTTCAGCATTAGGAATGATACCAAAGATACCGATAGAGCCCGTAAGAGTATAAGGGTTAGCAACAATAGCACTAGCATGTGACGAGATATAATAGCCACCCGATGCAGCGTAGTCACCCATAGAGACTACCACAGGCTTCTCTTGCTTCAACTGTGCCAGTTCATGGCAAATCAATTCAGAGGTCGTCACTGCACCGCCACCCGAATTAACTCTCAAGACTACCGCTTTCACGTCATCGTCTTCAGCAGCTTCACGAAGTTGCTTCACCACACGCTCCGTAATCACACGTTCTGAAGACCATAGGTCATCAGAATCCTCACCAGTACCTATCACGATATTACCCTCGGCATAGATAACAGCAACCTCATCACTACCACTACCTGAATCATAAAGTGGAAGAAGGTCCTCCACATGGAGGTAATCCATCTCATATTCACTATCTCCAAATAACCTCTCGGCAAGTGTCTGATCTAGATCTACACGATACACAAGGGTATCAATCAAACCTAGTTGCTCGGCAACGTCCAACTTATCCATAAATTGAACATTATCGGCAAACTGCTGGAATACACTAGCATCTACCCCTCTACTCACTGCCATCTCAGTGGTAGTTCCTTGCCATAGACCCTGAAGATACTCCTCAATTTGCAAGCGATTAGCTGGGCTTAGACCGTCAAGGATATAGGGTTCCACAGCCCCCTTAAAGGTACCTACCTTAAAGACCTGCATCTCCACACCGAGCTTCTGAAGTAGCCCTTTGGTAAACACTGTGGAGCTAGTAAGTCCAATAATATTTAGGCTTCCCTCAGGACCACCAATCACTTGGTCGGCAACGCTACTCACGTAATAATTAAGGAAACTATAATTATCCGAATAGGCAATCACCTCTTTTCCCGACTCTTGAAAACGTTTCAAAGCATCTCGCAACTCCTTGGCAGTTGCGAAGTTGAGACCTGTATTCTCTAACTTCAATACAACTGCTTCGATATCCGAATTTTCACGAGCCACCTCAAGAGCCTTTAGGATCTCAGGTAGAGTGTAGTTTTTACGTACCTCTTTACTCAAGAAGTCAAAAGGATTCTCCACGGAAGTATCGGTCACAACACCATTCATATCCAGGAGTAGTACACTCTCCGCCTTTACCTTCTTTGTCTCTTTTTCTCCATTAAAGGCACCCATTACTCCACCAACTGCAGCACCCAACATTGAGAAAAAGATAATAAATACTATTACACTTGCTAAAATGACTCCAAGACAAGAGCCAAAAACTACTTTAAGAAAACTTTTCATCCTTCAATAATCTATAATTACGCTATCCGTGCTATTATTCAAGTAAAAACATTGAGCCAAATACCCTCTTAATCGCATAAGGTATTGACCTAACCTCCGACATTGCAAGATACCAATTTATCACCACATACACTAATGAGAATTCCCACTAATTTCACATTGAGAGAGAATGTAGCACAAAGTGCCATTCTCAGACACTTGCATAAAATCATGTTAGGGCGTTTCATGGGGGAGGGGGTTAATGGCATTGAATTATTATGAAATATAGACCGTTAGAAGCGTTTTTGTAAACGTCTGATAACCAGGTGTATATTTTAGCGGTTTTCGAGTTGCATCTAAGCGATCGGTTAGTTGCAACTAAGCAAATGGTTAGTTGCATCTCAGCAAATGCTTAGTTGCAACTCAACTTTTGCTCTCCTAACTAGGGCGTGAGACATCGTGCAACAGTCTCTTTTTTTTGCTTCCCAGAGCTATGGTATCTCTAGAAAGTATAAACTCCGACTCTCTGTGACTGCTTTTTCAAACAAAGCTAAGCCCCATGCACACAGCGTTGCATGGGGCTTAGTATAACACGGTCTTCCACCTCAAATAATAGTAGTGTTACTTAATGAGGCTCATAAATTCCTCTCGGGTCTTAAAGTCCTGAAAGGCTCCTGTAAAGTCGCTAGTAGTAGTAATAGAGCCCTCCTTTTGAACTCCACGCATCTGCATACACATGTGCTGCGCCTCAATAACCACCATCACGCCCAAAGGCTTAAGGGTATCTTGGATACATTCTTTAATCTGTGTGGTCAGTCGCTCCTGAACCTGCAATCGACGGGAAAGAATATTAACGATTCTAGGGAGCTTGCTCAGTCCCGTAATGTACTTATTAGGGATATAAGCAATGTGGACCTTACCGAAAAAGGGCAACATATGGTGCTCACACATAGAATAGAAACCAATATCCTTGACAATCACCATCTGCTTGTAGTCTTCTCTAAATTTAGCAGACTCCAACACTGCTGCTGGGTCTTGATGGTAACCTTGGGTTAAAAAACGTAGGGCTCTTGCAACACGCTCAGGCGTCTTTAGTAGCCCTTCTCTTGTAGGGTCTTCTCCGATAAGCTGAAGTATCTCTTTATTATGTGCTGCCAAATCGGCAATCAATTGACTCTCCTCTTCTTGGTCAATCTTCTCTGTGTAATAAGGGTTATCGTGATGTGACATATTCTTGATCTACTAATTTATAAGTCTTGAGGATCTAGACGCACCTGTGACCTGATTATGTACATTTCTCTAGCAAAGGCAGGAAATGATTTCTTGAGCTCTTGCATCTTAGTATGCGCTTCACTCTGGTCTACAAAGTTACCCACCCTCACTCTCCAAAAGGGAGCATCATACTCCACTGTTGGTAGTAGCTCAGGGTAAAGAGCATTAATCTGATTGCGTCGCTGCGTTGCGATCGCCTTACTATTCCGCAGGTTGCCACTATAAACCTGAATTCGAAAGCCCGAGATAACCGCAAGGCCATTCACGATGCGTGCATTATCCAACAAACTAGCGGACTTCATCCCTACAAGGGATTCGATCTCAGGACTTTGAGTTACG
Source organism: Porphyromonas somerae DSM 23386 (assembly GCF_000372405.1). Lineage (GTDB taxonomy): Bacteria > Bacteroidota > Bacteroidia > Bacteroidales > Porphyromonadaceae > Porphyromonas_A > Porphyromonas_A somerae. Next base: position 41,516 of record NZ_AQVC01000002.1, read on the forward strand.
AGCACTACTCCAGCACCTGGCTCCATCGCCTGAAGTGCCTGAAAGATAGTGGGGCGAGTAGGCTGCTGTGCCATGGTCGCTGACGAACATAGCCACAATAGCAAGCCACATAATAGCCATTTATCTAGACGTATTCTTTTCATATGCACAAAGATAGCAAATAAGTCAGATATATTTTGCCTATATAGTAGCTTTTAAGTAGCTTTGAAAGGAATAATAGAGTATTAACGCTAAAGTATTGGATGAATAAATGAAATATTATAGAGTAACACTACCTACTCCAGCCGATGAGTGGGCGACAGATATATTGATGCAAAAGCTAGGGGATATCGGTTTTGACTCCTTTGAAAATGACGGCAAAGAGTTACATGCTTACATACCAGTTAGCTCCTACAACGAAGCAAGTATAGAGGCGACACTTTCTGAGGCTCCTTTTGAAGCATTGCAAAAGCAAGCCAAACTCGAAGAGGTAGAGGATAAAAACTGGAATGAAGAGTGGGAGAAACACTATTTTGACCCTGTGGTAGTAGTGGAGGGAGAGCTAGGGATACGGGCACCATTTCATCAACCTATTGAGGGGGTAAAGCACGAAATCGTTATTGAACCCAAAATGGCCTTTGGCACAGGCAACCACGCTACCACACAGGCTATGCTCACACTCCTCAGCCAAATTTACCTTGAGGGTTGCTCAGTGATTGACATGGGTTGTGGTAGCGGAATTCTCGGCATCTATGCGATGATGAGAGGCGCTAAGGAGTGCGTGAGTATAGACATTGACGATTGGTGCATAGAGAATGCGGAAGAGAATGCCCGCCAAAATAATGTAGCACTCAAAGTACTTCAAGGTGATGCCAATATACTACAGAAGATACCACGTGCCGATATATTCCTAGCAAATATCAATCGGAATATTATTCTGCAAGACCTCGAGCGATACGTCTCGCGTATGCACCCAAGTGGCATCATGCTCCTTTCAGGATTTCTTGATGAAGACCTTCCACAGATTATGGATGCCGTTTCAGCGCATGGTCTCACCCACTCTGGGCACATTGAAATGCCAGGTGGCTGGGTAGCCATGAGGGTTACGAATCAAATGCCCTAAGTAGAGGCTCTTACACAAAGGCGATTTGCAATACTTAGTCCTCCGTAAGGATATCTAGGTAGTGCAGATCGCCTTTGTGTAAGAGCCTTCATTAAATATATTATGGAAAAGTTTTGGCAATTAGGAATAAATTCATACCTTTGCTTTTGAAAAGGTGATCAAAGGACATTGCCTATGTGTTTTGATTGAAAAGGGAACTCAGTGAGAATCTGAGACTGGACCCTCAGCTGTATGTTCTGTATACAGCTTTGCCCTCTAGAAAATGTCACTGTAGACAGCTCTTCCGAGTGCGGGAGAAGTCTATGGGAAGACCGCAAAGCAAATGCCAATAAGCAACAGAATGAGTCAGAAGACCTGCCTTTTCACTGATAGTTTTTTGTTTCTGGGGAATTTGGGAACAAAGGACGGACATTGTTACTAAGATAGACTATTTTTTACCCATAAAAGAGGTGTATCCTCTTTATTTGGTGTACCCATAGTTGCTCCACAGATAGGGGCATCTTGCCCTATGGTATAGTTAGAATAGAGATAGTGCAATGTACCTTCTCAACTTTCTCTTCAGCAATAAAAACAATAGTGGAAAAATAACAAGTAAATACAACTAATACAAACCACTAAAAAAAGTAGTAAATGAAAACAAGAGAAGAGTACATCGAGAGCCTAAGGAAGCTCAACCTAAATGTATGGTTTATGGGAAAGAAAATCGATAATCCTGTGGACCACCCTATGATGAGACCATCCCTTAACTCTCTAGCGATGACCTATGAACTGGCACAACAAGAGGAGTACAAGGACTTGATGACTGCTAAGTCCAACCTCACAGGACACACCATTAATCGCTTTTGCCACATCCATCAGAGCACTGAAGATCTCGTAAATAAGGTTAAGATGCAACGCCTATTGGGACAAAAGACAGCTTCATGCTTTCAGCGCTGTGTCGGTATGGATGCTTTCAATGCTGTATGGAGTACGACCTACGAAATGGACGAAGCTCTAGGCACAGACTACCACCAACGCTTTAGGAAATATGTAGAGTATGTACAGGAAAATGACCTAGTAGTGGATGGTGCTATGACCGATCCCAAGGGTGATCGTAGCTGCTCTCCATCCCAGCAAGAGGATCCTGATCTTTACGTCCACATCAATGAGATTCGCCCTGATGGCATCGTCGTAACAGGAGCCAAGGCACACCAGACGGGTTCGGTCAATTCTCACGAGCACCTCATAATGCCCACCTGCACGATGAGAGAAGAGGATGCCGACTACGCTATATCATTTGCAATACCAAGCGACGCCGAGGGTGTGACCATTATCTATGGCCGCCAATCTTGCGACACCCGAAAACTAGAGCCAGGGGCAGAGATAGACCTCGGTAATGCCACCTTTGGTGGTCACGAAACCCTCTTTGTGATGGATCATGTATTTGTCCCTAATGAGCGCATCTTTATGTGCCGTGAGTACCAGTTCACTAATATGCTGGTTGAGCGCTTTGCTGGCTACCACAGACAATCCTATGGTGGTTGCAAAGTAGGTGTAGGTGACGTATTAATTGGTGCTGCAGCACTAGCTGCCGACTACAATGGTGTACCCAAGGCTTCTCACATCAAGGATAAGCTCATTGAAATGGTACACCTTAATGAAACTCTCTACAGCTGTGGCATCGCTTGTTCGGCTGAAGGCAAGGCCACTTCATCTGGCAACTACCTGATAGATATGTTGCTTGCGAATGTTTGCAAGCAGAATGTAACACGCTTCCCATACGATATCACTCGCCTTGCTGAGGATATTGCTGGAGGTCTTATGGTGACGATGCCATCCGAAGCAGATCTAAAGCATGCTGAGATTGGTCCTATCGTAAAGAAGTATTTGGCTGGTGCAAAGGGGACCGATACTACCAACCGTATGCGAATACTGCGCCTCATTGAGAATCTCTGCTTAGGGACAGCAGCTGTAGGCTACCGCACAGAGAGCTTGCATGGTGCTGGCTCACCACAAGCTCAGCGCATTATGATTTCTAGACAATGTAATATGGAGGGTAAAAAGGAGCTTGCTAGAACTATAGCAGGTGTAGATACCACATTGGATCGTAAATAATAGAAATAGAGGAGTATAAGATGCTCTTAAAATCCCAAATAACAACGGAGAAGGTCTCCCGTGTACTTGAAGAGGTCATCAAGCCTCAGCTCCAAGTACACGGGGGTGACCTCCACCTCCTTGATATCAAAGGTAATACCATTCGCCTTAAGGTCACGGGGACATGCCAATCTTGCCCTTCCCTTAACGACACTATCGAGGAAATTGTTTTACAATCCCTGCAGGACGCCCTTAACGACACCACCATTCAGGTAGAAGTGGATAGAGGGGTAAGCCCTAGCTTAATCCAAGAAGCACTCAAGATTATTCGTAAATAAGTAACCATCATATTTCCAATCACTTGTATGGACTGGAGTAAATTGTATAGTGTTCCGCAGATTTCTGCGGAAGAGGCTGTTACACACATTAAAGACAACGACCTCGTAGTCGTAGCACATGCAGCCGGTGCACCTCAATTGTGTGTGGATGCTCTGATAAATAACTACCAAGCATACCACAATGTACGCGTTTTTCATATGCTTACACTGGGCAAGGGAATCTGCAACCCACCAGAGATGGCAGGCCACCTACAACATATTACAAACTTCATAGGAGGCAATATGCGTCAAGCCATGAAAGAGAATAGAGTGGACTTTTTCCCTGGATATTTCTCAGAAGTGCCAGCGATGATGAATCCAGGTGAATTATTGCACCCTGATGTCGCACTGATACAGGTCTCCTACCCCAATGCCGAAGGGTACTGTAGCTTCGGGGTCTCCTGCGATTATACTAAGCCTGCTGCTGAGCAAGCCAAAGTAGTTATCGCTGAGATGAATGCACAGATGCCATTCATAGGAGGTGACAACCTCATCCATATTTCTAAGATGAATTATGTGGTCAAAGCAGACTATCCCTTACATACGATCGCACCTACAGAAATCAAAGAAGTAGAAGAGAGCATTGGGAAATATTGTGCTGAACTTGTAGATAATGGCGACACGCTACAGCTCGGTATAGGAGCTATTCCAGATGCTGTCCTGCTCTTCCTAAAGGATAAGAAGGACCTTGGAATTCACTCTGAAATGGTCTCGGATGGAGTGGTCGAACTAGTCAATTCGGGCGTTATTAATGGTAGTCGTAAGCAAATAAATAAGGGGAAGATAGTAGCAACCTTTCTCATGGGCACTCAAGTACTCTACGACTTTGTACACAATAACAATGACGTGGAGATGTATCCCGTGGACTATGTCAATGACCCTTGGGTTATTGCTCAAAACGATCACGTAGTTAGCATCAATAGTTGTGTAGAAGTGGATCTAATGGGGCAGGTAGTCTCTGAGAGTATTGGAGCTCGTCAGATCAGTGGAGTTGGCGGGCAAATAGACTTCGTGAGAGGTGCGGCACGGTCTAAAGATGGCAAAAGTATTATTGCTATGCCCTCAACAGCTGGACACGGTAAACTATCTCGCATCGTACCTATTATCTCCGAGGGAGCTGCCGTTACTACTTCTCGCAATGATGTGGACTACATAGTGACAGAGTATGGCATCGCAAAACTAAAGGGGAAAACCCTTCGCGAACGTGCAGAAGCACTCATTGCTATCGCTCACCCTTCATTCAGACCTGAACTTGAGGCGGTTTACAGAGAAAAGTATTCACACTAATCTATAACAATACTGATATGCAACTATTTAAACTTAAAACAACCATTGACCAGTTTGATACCTTTGCAGACTTTGCCAAGGCATTTAATCTGGGTGAAAAAGACTTGGTAATCACCAATGATTTTCTCTATGAGCCTTTTATGAAGGCTTGCCACCTCAAATGCCACTTCGTGATGCAGGAGAAGTATGGCTTGGGCGAACCATCCGACGAGATGATGAATAAAATTCTCCTCAATGTTCAGGGGAAAGACTTTGAGAGAGTCATTGCCATCGGGGGAGGCACTGTTATCGATATTTCCAAGCTCTTTGTCCTCAAGGGGCTAAAGGATGATGTCCTCAGAGCATTTGACCGGCAGATCCCTCTCGAGAAGGAGAAACAGCTGATCGTGATTCCCACTACCTGTGGCACCGGTAGCGAGGTGACTAATATCTCTATTGCAGAGATTAAGAGTCGGGGGACCAAAATGGGTCTAGCGGATGATGCAATTGTCGCAGACAATGCTGTGATTATTCCTGAGCTACTGAAAGGACTCCCCTTTAAGTTTTACGCCTGTAGCGCTATTGATGCATTGATCCACGCAGTAGAGTCCTACGTCTCACCTAAGGCCAATCCCTATACCGAGCTATTTAGCGAAGCAGCTTGGCGAATCATTATTGATGTATTCCGCCAGATCAAGGAAAAAGGTGAGGAATATCGATTTGAGGTAATGGGAAAGATGATTATGGCGAGCAACTTTGCTGGCATCGCCTTTGGCAATGCTGGAGTTGGTGCAGTCCACGCTCTCTCCTACCCTCTCGGAGGCGCTTACCATGTCCCTCATGGCGAAGCTAACTACCAATTCTTTACCGAGGTATTTATGGCTTATGAGCGTAAGAACCCCAATGGGCGCATCGCAGAGCTAAAGCAGAAGTTATCTAAGGAACTACAGTGCACACCAGAGGAGGTTTTTGCAGAAATAGATCACCTTCTCTCGGCACTTATTTCCAAGAATCCACTACACACTTATGGCATGAAGGAGGAGGAGATAGAGGGCTTTGCTGATGCTGTCCTCGCGACCCAACAGCGACTACTTGCCAATAACTACGTGGCACTCAGCAGAGATGAGATCAGAGATATTTATAAGAAACTATTCTAAGAACTATAACTCACTAATCACAATACATTATGGAAATAAAAGAAATGGTGGCACTTGCTAAAGTGGCACAGCAAGAATTTGAGCGGAAGTTCGATCAAAAGAGTACTGACAGCGTAGTTAAGGCACTCTGCAAGGTAATCTATGACAACGCCGAGATACTTGCACGAGAGGCAGTAGATGAGACCGGCATGGGACGTTACGAGGACAAGGTGGCAAAGAACCGCAATAAGTCCAAAGGCGTATGGCAGAACCTCCAAGGGAAGAAAACTATGGGGGTAATAGACATTGAGGAAGGCACGGGATTAATTAAGATAGCAAAGCCGGTAGGGGTAGTAGCCGCTATCACTCCTACAACGAATCCTATCGTGACCCCTATGGCCAACATTGCTTTTGCACTCAAAACAAAGAATGCTATCATCGTATCTCCACACCCACGCTCCAAGAACTGCTCTGGACATGCTATTGAACTAATCAAAGGGGTACTGAAAGAGCATAAAGTCCCTGAAAACCTAGTACAATACCTAGCCGAACCTGGTCTAAATGAGACTCAAGAACTGATGTCGCTTGTAGACGTAGTAGTAGCTACTGGTGGGATGGGTATGGTACACTCCGCCTATTCTTCTGGCAAACCTTCATTCGGTGTTGGTGCTGGAAACGTACAGGTTATTATTGATGAAAACATCAATGACTTTGATGAAACCGCCAAGATCATCATCAAGGGTAGAGCCTTTGATAATGGGATCATCTGCTCTGGAGAGCAGTGCTTCATCTACCCAAAGAAGTATAAGGAGGAGATTTTTGAGGCTTTCAAGCGCAATGGAGCCTACTTCGTACCCGAAGAATACCACGATAAAATGGTCAATACCATATTTGTAAATGGGACTATTAGTAAAGATGTAGTGGGTAAGGACGTAGAGATCATCGCCAAAATGGCTGGCATCGAGATTCCAAAAGACACCCGTATTTTAGTAGTACCTGCAAAGGGAGTAGCTCAAGCCGATCTTATCTGCAAGGAGAAAATGTGTCCAGTAATGACCTGTCTTCCTTACGATCACTTCGACGAAGCAATAGCTCTTGCCAACGCCAACCTTAATATGGAGGGAAGCGGGCACTCAGCTGGTATTCACTCCAATAACCAAGGTAATATCATCAAGGCCGGTAACGACATCAAGGTGTCTCGACTAATAGTCAATGCCCCTTGCTCTATCACTGCTGGTGGATCTATTCAGAATGGGCTCTCTGTAACTACTACCCTTGGTTGTGGTACTTGGGGTAACAACTCCATATCTGAGAATTTAACCTACAAGCACCTACTCAATATTACTCGTATTGCACGAATGTCTGAGACCATCCATGTCCCTACTGACGAGGAGATTTGGGCAATGAATTAGGGTCTGTTGCACGAGGTGCACTCCTCACATAAATAAGAGGGGTTGATTGCCAGTCGGCAGTCAACCCCTCTTCTTTTTACTTTAAAGTAATTAGACTACAACAACGGTATTCAGAACACCGCAAGTCACAATCTCAATTTACTTTGCAGGTGCATTCTCAGCAGCACCCTCCATCACTTGCTCAGCAGCCTCAGCGCCTTCCTTTACCTCGTTCTTAAGGGAATCAAGAGTATCAACCACTTGGTCAGCACCTTGTTCAACACCTTCCTGAACAGTCTCGATAGCCTCTTCAGCTTGTTGTTGCTGGTCGTTATTGTTAGACTCAGACTTGCATGAAGTGAAAGCGAGAGCAACTGCTACAGCGGCTGCTGCGATAAATAACTTCTTCATAATACAATCTCTAAAAATGTTGTGATAAATAAAAGATAAGTTCTTGTGAACAATTCAATTTGTTTTATACTTAAGCCCTTCTAGAGCTTGGAGCTCCTTATTGGCCTTAACTATTTTCTGCTTAAGATTCTCTTTGTAAGCTGCATATCTGCTTGCTAGGTCACTATCTGCTAATGAAAGCATCTGGACGGCTAGCAGTGCAGCGTTAAGAGAAGCATTGATACCTACCGTTGCCACAGGCACTCCAGGAGGCATCTGTACGATAGCAAGTAGAGCATCCATCCCCTCAAGGGTCGACTTGATAGGCACTCCAATCACTGGGAGTGTGGTGAAAGCTGCAATAACTCCACATAGGTGGGCCGCCATACCAGCTGCAGCGATGATCACTTTAATACCACGCCCCTCAGCTTGCTTAGCAAAAGTCTCTACCTGCTCTGGAGTCCTATGTGCCGACAAGGCGTGTACCTCATAAGGCACCTCCATCTGCTCTAGTAGGTCAATTGCTTTTTGCATTACAGGCAAGTCACTAGTACTGCCCATAATAATGCTTACTCTTGGCTGTAAAGACATCTCTTACTAATATATTAATAGGGTGTAAACAGAGCTATGGGCTCTCTTACTTCTGGATAAGTGCCTTGTACTCCTCAGCACTCATCAAATCACCAACCTGATCAGGATCCTCAAGGGTCACCTTGATAATCCAACCTTTTCCGTATGGATCGCTATTCACAAGCTCAGGAGCGTCCTCGAGCTCTTCGTTAAACTCATCTACAGTAAATGCTACTGGAGTAAGAAGGTCAGAAACAGTCTTCACAGCCTCAATTGAGCCAAAAGCCTCACCCGCTGCAATGTCCTCACCTACGCTATCCTCCACATCTACATATACGATCTCACCAAGCTCGCTCTGAGCGAAGTCTGTGATACCTACAGTGGCCTTGTCGCCTTCTATAAGGAACCATTCGTGATCCTTGCTGTACTTCAAGTTCTCTGGAAAATTCATAACTGCGTCTTTTGTTTTTAGTTTTGTTTTGATTTACAACTTTTATTCGCCAAAGTTACCAAACTTTTCTCAATCTCGCAATAGGTATGCCCAAACCATCTCTATACTTAGCTATTGTTCGGCGTGCTACGGTAAATCCCTCCTCCTTTAATTTGTGTCGGAGAGCTTCGTCGGAAAGGGGATTATTCTTATCCTCCTCCTCAATCAATTGCTTCAACAACTGCTTTACCGAATGCGTAGTCACCTCATCTCCGTCATCATTGGTGATACCCTCAGAGAAGAGTTGTTTCAAAGGGATGATCCCGAAATCGGTTTGCACATACTTGGTACTAGTCACTCTGGAGATGGTACTGACATCATACCCTACTATATCGGCCACATCCTGAAGAATCATCGGCTTAAGCAACGCCACATCACCCGTAAGAAAGTAGTCGCGCTGTAATCGGACAATCGCCATCATAGTAGTAATGAGGGTATTATTGCGTTGCTTGATCATCTCCACAAACCCGCGAGCGTCATCAATCTTCTGCTTAACAAATCGACTTGCTTCACGCTCCTCCTTACCCTTAGGTTCTCTTTGAGTAAGTTCCTGTAGCTGCTCCTCAAACTCATGGCTTACTCTTACCTCGGGTATATCACCACTATGGAGTGTCACCAGAAGTTCCCCATCGCGCTCAGTAACCTCAAAGTCGGGTATCACCGTCATCAGCGTATCCTGCAACTTACTAGAAAAGTCTAGCCCTGGACTAGGATTGAGACTAGTAATCAAACGGATAGCTGCCCTTAGCTCCTCCTCACTTGCTTTAGTACTTTCTGAAAGACGGTCAATCTGCTTGTGAGTCAGCTCATCAAAGTGGTCTCTTACAAGCTTTCGCGCTAGTTGCACCACTTCGGTAGGCTTACGACGCTCCAATTGTAGCATCAGACACTCCTGCAAAGAGCGAGCTGCTATCCCTGCAGGCTCCAAACTCTGCACTACACTCAATATATATATAAGGTGTGCTTCCGATATTTCTATACCCTGGTAGATTGCTAAATCGTCCGAAATACCCAGCAGTGATCGCCGGAGATAACCATCATCATCTAGGCTACCAACGAGGAAACTAGCAATTTGCTGATCTCGCTCACTCAATTCCGTGAGTGGCAATTGCTCATTCAGAGACTCTTGAAGGCTCTGCTCCTCTGCAAAAGGAATCTCATCAGCACCTTTCTGTCCTTCATAGTAGCGACGCAGAGTGGTCTCAGGGATGTCATCCACATCTGCATAGTCATCCATGGAGATCTCCTCCTCTGATTGCATCTCGTCAGACAGGCTGTCAAGAGGCTCATCAGGATCCGAGTCATGCCCCTCCTCCAGTGCTGGGTTTTCGATCAGCTCCTGTTTGACACGCTCAGCTAGCTCCGTATGAGGAAGCATCACCATATTCATCACCTGTATCTGCCAGGTAGAGAGGTTTTGCGCAAGCTTTTGCTTTAGCTTGCTACTATGACCATCGGTCGCCATAATTCTGTCACTTCGACTTGAGTTCCTCTACAATCTGAGCCACCCTCTCACCAATACCGATGGTATAACCTTGGGAGATAAATACCACTCTATTGAATGTATCTGCAATGATCACCACTGGTTTATCCAACCTGCCAGATAGCTCGTTGCTCTTCACGAAGTCGTACTCTATATCCCATTTATCCTCACCCCAAATTGCTTCTGGTAATAGCGACTTCAGCTCAGCAGAGGGGTCATTGATAAGTACCACAGTAGGCAACAAAAGCTTTCCATCAGCCCCCTTTATCGCTTGCATATCTCGCAGGATGTGATCGGTAGGCTCATGATGGGCACGTCCTAAAATAAGGAGATAATACCCACGCCCAGTAGAACTAATAAGTGACTTATCGCTATCGCTAGTTAGATCGTGGTAAAGAGACTCGGCATTAAGGCTTCCTATTACACCAATTGCTGTTTCATCTCGATCAAAAATGAGAGGAGTGACCTTGCCACACTCTTGCTTACGTAAAGCCATCAATACAGCACCATTGGCAAGCCTTGTACCAGTAAGAAGGTAATTTCTATCATGGAGAAGCTTAGCTCCTGCGACTTGATCATATGGAAGCTGCCAATCAAAGCCATAAGTAGATAGCTGTCCCTCATCATCGACATAGCCTATTGAAAAGTTGGTCTCATACTTAGGTGTCTTAAGGTATCCTTCAGGCTTATAGGAGAGTAGAAGCTGGCAGTCGGCACTGACCTCTTCAATTTCAGTTTTTTCTTTGAATGGCAAAATCTCTGCACGCTGTTGCTCGTCCTTGAAAAGAATCACACCATTAGCTGTGTCGTACTTCGCAGAGATACCTGCTGTACGAAGCAAACGCACCAATAGCACCTGAAGGCTACGCAAATCACCAACTTTATACTGCCACACAGATGCTGGGCTTATTACAATCTCCCTCGGATTATATGACTCATCAACCTTAAATCCATCAACCACCATTGCAAGCGTCTTGGCCTTTTCTGCTATAGAAAGAGTTTCCCACTCTGGGTGTGCACTCTTTATCTCCTTGATCGCTTCATCGAGTTGCTTCTGGACAGGATAGAGATGCTCCAACATCACTCTAGGAGAGAATAGTTCGGCATCACTCCATTGAACAGAGGTGAGGTCACGAGACAAAGTCTCTCTCAGTACGTCAATATTGACGTCATGGAGATCCTTATCGGTCAATGAGGCTAATATGGCTATGGCTTCTTGGACTTTCCCCTGCTGTGCCGAAGATCTCAGGAAGTCCGCAATCTCCCTATGATAGCCACGACTTTCCTTATACAGACGTGACAGCTGTGCTGCTTTTTCTCCAGAAAGTCCTAGCTCTGTAGCCAACGAATTTGCCTGCTCATCAGTAGGGAAGGTATCGGTATATGATTGGCGAAGGGCATTATTTTCCTCCATTCGCTTAGCGTTGATGTGCTCCATCTCCTCCGTGACGGCAATTTGGGGCACTCTCTCAATAGGAGGTGTGATGGTCAGATGCATCTCAGAGGGGACCTCACTCCAATCACCTAGAGTAAGCTTCAGAGTACCACCGCCCTCTTTATTAGTGAGTTTGCCTATCGCCATCTCCTGCGGACTACGACTAGCCACCACCACTACATCTCCAAAACCTAGCTCTACCGAGGCTTCACCCAATCGATTGGTAGTGCGAGTTACAGCAGGATAGAGATCGGCATAGTTATAAATTCTAAAGGTCACCTTAACCCCCTCCAGTGGCTTTCCCTCTTTATCCACTACGGTCACCATCGCTGGAGCTACAGGGATATAATTCTCAGAGACGTTGAGCTCAGTCGTATTGAGATCAGCGCCAAGCCACTCTTCCTTACCCACATACGGTCCGAAAGCCCTAGTATGCAAGAGCATCGCCCTAAGCACTGGAGCATCAAACCAAGCGTGGTCTAGTACAGGAGCAGGCTCACTAGCTCCTAAATAGTGCCATTCGCCATCTACCCACGCCTCGACCCAAGCGTGATTATCATCAGTATGTGCCCACCTTGGAGTGTATACTTGCCGAGCGGGGATACCTACCGTACGCAATACTGAAACAAAAAAGGTACTCTGCTCCCCGCACCGTCCTAGCGCATTTCGAAGAGTAGCCAAAGGCGAAGAGGTACGACCATCACTAGGAGCATAAGTAATGTGTTGATGAGCCCAGTGATTGAGCTCTATCACTGCCTGCTCCATGGTCATATCCTTCACAAGATCTCTAAGCTCCTCATAGTAGGTAGTGCGAAAGTCGTCAAGAATTTCATTATTCACCCTTAATGGTAAGACAAAAGCTCTCCACTGATCGAGTGGCACGCTACTTCCCCATGGAAGCTCCTGACGCGCTTTGATTGCCACATCGATATTGGCTCGATAAAACTCAGGGGAATGATCCAATATATCAGGAGTATAAGAATAGGCATAGAGCCAAGTCATTGCGGCCTTTTCATTTGAAGTGAGAGAGTCACCAAAGTCAATAGCTTCAATACCCAAGTATGCCAACTTATCAGAGAGTGCACTTTCGGCACTACGCACTACCTCACTAGAGAATAGCGACTCATTTTTACTCTCAGCTCCCCCACAAGCCACAAGAGCTAAAGAAAGCCATAACGCTGAGGTCACAGCAAGACATTTAAAATTCCTTATAAGCTTCATAAGTATCATTTACGATGACAAATTGATCAAGTGCTCAAATGTACTCATTTTTAATGACACTCCAAGCCACCACCCCAAGTAAGTAGGGGCCACACCTTAGAAAGGCCATTATCGCACGACGTTCATAGTGGCAGGAGTCTCTTTGTTAAGAAAAAGAAAATAGAGATGTCAGGGGAGATTAACTGCCGAAGTTTTTGTATATTTGAAAAGCAAATCAAAGACCAGAAACAGATACATATATAATGATAAACGACCATAAACTACCAACCAAAAAGGATCAAGCCGACTTTGAAAAAGAGCTCGTTGGCCTACAGCCAAATATGTACAGCTTTGCCCTCTCATTAACCGCTAATCCCACAAATGCCGAAGACTTGATGCAAGAGACCTCGCTCAGGGTGCTGGATAATAGAGACAAGTATCGACCCAATACCAACTTCAAAGGGTGGGTATTTACCGTGATGCGCAACCTCTTTATTAATAGCTACCACAGAAGCGTTCGGACCAATAATATTATTGATGACTCTGCCGACCTCTCCTATATTGGTAGCCAAAGAGATACAGAGGGGCTTGGGGCTCCCGATCACGAGCTAAGTCTTAAAGAGATCAATCAAGCAATAGAGGCATTAGACGAATTATATCAGATCCCATTTTCACTCTACCTTTCGGGCTTTAAATATAAGGAGATAGCGGACCAACTTGATCTCCCAATAGGGACAATCAAAAGTCGAATATTCTTTGCTCGCAAGCAGCTTCAAGAGCAATTGAGTGACTATCGGTAAATCTACATTATAAGTGACCTAAAATGGCACCTTAAGAGTTTATTCTTAGGGTGCCATTCCTTTTAATGTTAGAGAAACAGAAAATTTACAAGTCAAAAGTCTTTGCAATTGAAATTTTTAGTGTATATTTGCCAACAAAGGGAATTAACGGGAGTGAATGAGAGGTCATTGCTCCGAGTGTTGCATAAGCTAACTAGCATATAGTATGAAGATATAGCCAACTTGAAAGCAAAATAGGCGCCTCCAAGTTTGGACAACGATAGTAAGGGTTGGCAAGAGCCCTTGCTCGGGTGTTGACCTTGGTTGACATTCGATACATTTGGGATTTTAAATGATGATTGCAGTCACCTCGACGCCTCGAAGGCGTCGGGGTGATTTTTTTCTGTATCATGGTAATGCTCAATAAGTGCACGATAATGTTGCACGAAGTGCCATTCTCCAATTAGCCTCTTTTGAGCCTAGCTATAGAGCTTCATAACCCGATGGTATATCAAGGCAAAAAATTAGATGCAACTAAGCATTTGCTTAGATGCATCTAATCATTTGCTTAGTTGCAACGAACCGATTGCTTAGTTGCAACTAAACTAGCGCCTTTATACGACACTGAGTATCAACCTATTACAAAAACATCTTTTAACGCCCTATTTTCCTCAAGAAGTTCGCAGGTAAAATTGAATTATTGCCACCTTATCAGTAGAGCTATAGTAGGATCAACTCTGCAACTAGGTTGCAGAGAAAAGGGTCTATCTTTGTGGAAGTAATAACAATCAAACAGGTACAAGAATTATGGGAGATAATCATAGTCAAGTTCACGGACATGAGGAAGAGGAGGTAAGCCTTAAGCCGATTTTCATTTCGGCAGCCATATTAGTGTTAATCGTTGTGGGCCAACACTTCTGGAGTTGGTGGCCACAAGGGTGGTTACAAGATGTGCTTTACATCCTCGCATTTTGCCCTGTAGGAATTCCTGTCCTTATAGAGGCGTGGGAGCTCCTCTGGAAGGAGCACTCCTTCTTTAATGAGTGTGCATTGATGTCGATAGCAACCATTGGGGCATTTTGTATTGACCAACAAAATGAAGCGGTACTCCTTATGCTTCTCTACCAATTAGGAGAGTACCTGCAAGATAAAGCGGTACACAAGGTGCGCCGCAGTATCTCCAAGACTGCCGATGTGCGTAGCCAAACAGTCCTTAAAATAGAGGGACAAGAGACAAAAGAGATACCAGCAAAAGAGGCGCAAGTGGGCGATTACTTGAGAGTAATCCCAGGCATGCGAGTATCGCTGGATGGAAAGCTTCTCTCGGAGGAAGCCCTTTTGGACCTCTCTGCACTTACAGGTGAGAGTATGCTTGAGGAGCGGGAGAAGGGTGCAGAAATCCTTGCCGGCAGTGTAGTGAGCACACGCCCTATAGATATTGTAGTGACCAAACCATACGAGGATAGCACATTGGCACGTATCCTTCAGATGACCGAAGAGGCGAGCGAACGAAAACCTGAAACAGAGCGACTTATTCGTCGATTTGCAAGAGTCTATACCCCAATTGTTTTCGGGCTTGCTCTCCTTGTAGTATTAGCACCATGGATATGGAGCTTGGCATCTTCTAGCTTCCAATACGAGTTCTCTGATTGGCTCTATAAGGCACTAGTCTTCTTGGTAATCTCTTGTCCTTGTGCATTGGTCATCAGTGTCCCTCTGACCTATTTTAGCGGAATGGGGGCTACTAGTCGTCATGGGCTACTATTTAAAGGAGCACTCTATTTGGAAGAATTAAGGAGGATCACAGCAGTAGTATTCGATAAGACTGGAACCCTCACAGTAGGAGAGTTTGAGGTAAAAAAGGTGCTCACATCTAGCATCAGCAGTGAAGATGCATTGGGGTACATATCGGCAGTTGAAGCACATAGTAGCCACCCAATGGCACAAGCCATTCTGAGGCACACTACAAATAGTGAGCGGAAGGAAGTAAAGGACATTGAAGAGGTTACCGGAATGGGGCTGACAGCAATTGGCAGTAATGGCGAACGGTTACTAGTAGGAAGCGAACGAATGATGCTCAAGGAAGGGCTTGAGGTGCCCCAATCTCTATCTCCTCAGGGAGAAAGTGCCGTACTGCTTGCCATAGACAGAGCTGTCAAAGCAACTGTAATTCTTTCCGACCAAATAAAGCCTCAGAGCAAGGCAACTATATCGGATCTCCAACACCTTGGAATCAATAAACTGGTGATGCTCTCTGGCGACAAACCAGAAGTGGTGCTAGCAACAGCTAAAGAAATAGGTCTTCAGGATGCAAGAGGCTCCCTACTCCCTGATGATAAGATGAGGGCAGTGGAGGAGCTGATGGTAAATGATCGGGTAGCCTTTGTCGGGGATGGACTGAACGATGCTCCAGTAATGACCATGAGCCACGTGGGAATAGCAATGGGTGGTATCGCCAGTGATGCCACTATAGAGGCAGCAGACATCGTAATACAAGGTAACGACCCATATAAAGTGGTGCAAGGAATAGAAGTTTCAAGGCATACCCATAAGATTGTAGTACAAAATATTATCTTTGCACTAGGGTTTAAGTTTGCAGTGATGATTTTGGCACTATTGGGCTTTGCTTCCTTAACGCTTGCTGTACTTGCCGATGTAGGTGTGACACTCCTTGCAGTACTCAATTCACTCCGTGCACTTTACTTTAGAGCCAAAACACTTCAAGAATGATAGGAAAGACTATGGAACGAGAAAGACTATCAAAGCTACTAAGCCACTTTGGCGTGAGGGTAACTCCAGTGAGATACCTCTTGTATCAGGCTCTAGAGGAAGCGACTGTGGCAATGAGTCTGAGCGATCTAGAGGTAGAGCTACGCACGATAGATAAGAGTAGTATCTTTCGGAACCTACAATTATTTCTCGAGGCTGGTCTCATCCATCAAATACAGGATGGTAGTGGCGTTGCCAAGTATGCCGTAAGTCAGGTAGAGAGCGTTGAACACCCCACAACCCATGCTCATTTCACTTGTCGGAAGTGTGCTGAAACCATTTGCCTCGAAGGTATCACTTTGGACCTTACACAGCTTGCCATTCCAGAGGGCTTTCAGGTGGATGGCTACACACTCATACTCAAGGGGATTTGCCCACACTGTAAGCGCTAAGTAGATAAGCCTCAATCATTGCCAACACCCCGGCACGTCTACTTCTGACATCTTTTTGGGGAATAATAGATAATTGATTACCTTTGCTAGTGTGAAAAAGTGACTTCATAGAGCAATAGATGGGAAAGGTAATAGCAATATCCAATCAAAAGGGTGGCGTAGGTAAGACGACTACGACAATCAATCTCGCCGCATCACTAGTGGCCTTAGAGAAAAAGGTACTAATCATAGATGCTGACCCTCAGGCCAATGCAACAAGTGGCTTGGGAGCTACCCCTTTATCACCCAATAAGACGGTCTACAACTGCATGCTAGGCGAAGCCAATCCTCGTGAGTGTCTTGTGGAGACCTCCGTGGAAGGGCTCATGATACTTCCCTCTCATAGCGATCTCTCTGGGGCAGAAGTAGAGCTAGTCTCTGTCCCTGACCGTGAGTTCGTAATGCGTAAGATTACGGATCAGCTTCGAGACGATTATGACTTTATATTTATCGATTGTTCTCCAAGCTTAGGACTCATCACGGTATCGGTCTTGGCTGCAGCAGACTCTGTAATCATACCTGTACAGTGTGAATACTTTGCACTGGAGGGGATCAGCAAGCTATTGAGCACCTTGCAGGTAGTTAAGCGAAGAATCAATCCAAAGATAGATATTGAGGGCTTCCTTATGACCATGTATGATGCCCGTACTCGTCACTCCAATCAAGTGTACGAGGAGGTTAAGAAACACTTTAAGAGCTTAGTATTCTCCAGCGTCATACATCGTAACGTGAGACTCAGCGAAGCCCCTAGCTTCGGGCAGTCGGTGCTAGACTTTGATATAGACTCTCGTGGCAGTCAAAATTACCTTCAACTAGCTCGCGAGCTTCTGGAGAAGAACAAACAATTATGAGCAAAAACATCAATAAGAAAAATAGCCTTGGCAGGGGACTAGATGCTCTGATCACACCAACACTCAGTGATGTGGATGTGCAGGGCTCTTCCTCCTTTAATGAAATAAATCTTGAGGATATCATACCTAATCCCGAGCAACCGAGAGAGGAGTTTGACCCTGAAGCCCTCGAGGAGCTAGCACAGTCTATTAGGCACCTAGGTATTATTCAGCCAATCACCGTGCATGCACTCTCTGACAATATAGGGAAGTACCGTATCATCAGTGGAGAGCGCCGGTATAGAGCAGCTAAGATAGCTGGGCTCGAGCGCATCCCCGCCTATATCCGCACCGCCGAAGATGAGCAGATTATGGAAATGGCTCTGATTGAAAATATTCAGCGCCAAGACCTCAACGCCATCGAAGTAGCACTCGCCTTTAAGAAGCTGATCGAAGGCTACGACCTTACACAGGAAGAGCTGAGCAATAGAGTGGGCAAGAAGAGAGCCACTATTTCCAACTACATCCGGCTCTTAAAGCTCCCTGCAGAGATACAAATGGGCTTAAAGGATAACAAAGTCTCTATGGGGCATGCCCGTTCTCTTCTAGGCATCGACGACCCTGAGGTGCAACTAGCTTTCTACGAGCAAGTAATCGCAGACCACATCTCAGTACGTAGCCTAGAGCAAATGGTCAAGGACTACAATGAGCCAGAGGAAGAGATACCCAATAAACCACGCTCCTCCAACAACGGCAAAAGGAAACCCACTAATAGCGAAGAGGTAGAGCTACTCACCAATCGCTTCAGAAGTCTCTTTGGGACCAAGGTGACCATGACGCTCAGTGAGCAGGGCAAGGGGAAAATAAATATTCCATTTGACTCCAATGACCAGCTTGAGCATATTCTTGCACTGCTAGACCGACTATGAGGAGAGTTCAGCAAATCTCATTGCTAGCACTCTTTTGGCTGGCACTATCGCTATCGGCCAAAGCAGACCTTGTGCCAACTGATAGCATACCTCCCGACTCCGTCGTTCAAAGTGCCACTAGAGACAAGGTGGTAGAAGAGGTAGTGCCAAATAAAAAGAGTAAAGAGGTCAAGAGCTTTCAACCCAATTCCATAAAAGCCGTACTATTTAGCATCATTCCTGGTGGTGGACAAGTGTACAACCGAGTATATTGGAAACTCCCTATAGTAATTGGTGCCTATACGGCTTGCTACTATGCTATCTCTTGGAATAATAATAACCTCCTTGATTACGCAACTGCATTTAGGGACATCAAGAGCTCCACACCTATGGAGCATCAAAGTTGGAAAGACTTTATTCCCTACGGTGCAGACCCCAAGAGCTATGTCAATAATACAGGCTTTCACGAACAACTTAGGAGAGGTCGTGACTTCTATCGACGCAATCGCGATCTCAGCATCATCATTACTGTAGGTATCTATGCCCTATTTATGATTGATGCCTATGTCGATGCTGAGCTATATAGCTTCGATATTTCGCCCAACCTCACTCTTTCCTATGCCCCAGCCTATATCCCCTCCACCCCACAAACGCCCGACAGCGGGATAGGCGTGCAATTAGCACTTACATTCTAAGCATTTTAGACTTATGACGATGAATAGACTTCTTCTTACAGCTACCCTATTACTTGGCTTTTGCACTGCACTTTTCAGTCAAGAGCCCAATAATGGGGAGGAGGTAAACATAGAGGATCTTGGCCGACTTCCCGAAAGCTTTGAGATGAGCCTTGATTCACTATTCAATCGTAGATATAAAGAATATTACAATCTCTCCAAGAGAGATAAGCCCAATACCCAAAGTACTCGGACGCTAGATCAACTCTATCGCAGTCGTCTACACGCTATGGAGAGTGCCATTCCCCTCACATACAATCCCATAGTTCGCGAAGCCATTGAGCTCTATGTCAATAAGCGAAGTCGCCTGCTCAGCCTAATGCTTGCTAAGGCCACCTACTACTTCCCCATCATAGAGTCGGCCTTGGATAAGTATGGAATGCCTTTAGAGCTAAAATACCTCGCCATCGTAGAGAGTGCCCTCAACCCAACTGCTGTCAGTAGGGCTGGAGCCACAGGGCTTTGGCAGTTTATGCTCCCCACGGGCAAGGCTTACGGACTTCATATCGATAGCATGGTCGACGAACGATGCGACCCCTACAAGAGCTCCGAAGCAATGGCACGCTACTTTCAGGATATGTATGCTCTATACGGCGATTGGATGCTCTCCATTGCCGCCTATAATTGTGGTCCAGGGAATGTCAATAAAGCTATCCGCCGCTCAGGAGGTAAGACCGATTTCTGGCAGATTTATCAATACCTACCTCGTGAGACCCGATCATACGTGCCCTTTTTCATTGCTGCTTTCTATGCTATGGAGCACTACGATGAGCACGATATCCGACCCAATATAGTCAATGTCCCTCTCGCCACCGATACCGTACATATTAAATTCCGACTCAGCTTCGATGAGATACAGCAAGCCAGCGGAGTGGATATGAAGGTGATTGAGGATCTCAACCCAATGTATAAAAAGAGGATTATCCCCGGCAATAACGGCACACAGATACTTAGATTACCCACTGCCGATGCTACTGCTTTTAGTATACAAAAGGATCAGCTACTCGCCAAGAGACAGTTGGAGCAGAGTACCGCAGAGCTTAAGGAGTCTAGCAATGATACCGCTGCCCATGCGATCACCCATACCGTAAGGCGAGGTGAGACGCTCTCCAAGATAGCCTCTAAATACGGGGTCACCATCAACGATATCAAAGCATGGAATAACCTCTCTAGTAACAGCCTAAGGGTTGGGCAAAAGCTCTCCATCAACGGCTCCAAAGGTAGTAGCCAAAGAAGCTCCAAACAAAGTAGTGCTTCTCCAAAGGTCAGATATTATACGGTAAAGAAAGGTGACACCCTAAGCGGAATAGCTCAAAAGCATAAAGGAGCCACCGTACAAAAGATAAGGCGAGCCAATAACATTCGCGGAAATAACATACGGCCCGGTCAGCGATTGGTTATTCCTTATTAACTCCACTTATTAACCCCACTTGTCACGGCAAATATCAAAGACAATTATGTCTAAGTGCTATCGATTAATAGTATTGCTCATCTCGCTACTTGCATTGGCATGCGATAGAGTACCAGAACTACCTTCTATCCAGCTCTCAAAGGATAACCCACTCCAGTTTCTAGTGGTCAATGAAGGGCTTTTCACCACCAATACAGCAGCACTCTCCGCTGTCTATAAGGATGGTACCATTTACTGGGATGTCTTTGAGCCAATCAATCAGCGACCACTTGGCGATGTTGCCCAAAGCATCACCCTTATCAATGGCAAGCTTTTCGTAGCCATTAATAACAGTCGACGTATAGAAGTACTAGACCCCACCACCTTTAAGTCCGTTGCTTCTCTACGATATAGCCAAAGTGGCTCTCCACGTTACATCACTCCCCTAACCAATAATACGGCACTGGTTAGTGACCTGTACGGTCAGCTAGTGAAGATCAGCACCACCCCACCCTATGAGGTACTAGAATATATCTCACTCCCCACTGCAAGCTCGGGCATAGAGCAGATGGCTACAGTCAGAAACAAGGTATTCGGCGTCTACCTCAATCGGGGAATTGCCATTTTAGATGCCGAAAAGCTATGGATACCCAATATGCGACTTATTGATGGGCTAGATATTCCATGGGAACTTGGTGGCTGCCAATTGCTAGTTGACCATCACCAGAGAGTGTGGTGCACTAGCCTTCTGCCCAATGGGGTAAAGCTATCGGCTATCGACTCTCAGAGTGAAACGATCGTAGCTGAGGTGGTACTACCCTTTGATCGCTCAGAGCCTCAGGAGGGCGATATCATAGGCATGCCCAAAAACAATCGTGTAGATATAGACCCCACTGGGCAATATATCTATATCAATCTATACACTCTGTCAAAAGAGGGGCAACCTCTACAGACCTTATTCACCATTGACGTAGACAGTCACAAAGTCTCCAAATATCTCGAGCTTCCTGGAGTTAAGATGATGTATGGCATGAATGTCTCACCCGATGGAGATGTCTTTATCTGCGACTGCCTCGATTACTCAGCACAGCGTGGGTATATTCGTCAGTTTCCTAAAGATGGTGGTAAAGTACGAAGTTACAAGGTTGGTGTATACCCCAATCGCATATTCTTTCCACCGAAAGGAGGTTGGCAATGAAGCGAATTCTTAGCATCATACTTACCTTTTGTGCTGGCGCCATAGTCTCTTACGCACAAGAGCAGACCACCGTACTAGATACGCTATTTGTGGTCTCCAAATCCATTACCACCCGCTCCGAAGTTAATACAGGTGCTAAAATAGAGCAAATACCTATTGAGCTACTACAGATCAATAGCTCTAGAAATATGGCAGAGTTACTTGCCGAAAACACCTCTATCAGCGTCAAGAGCCAGGGGCTTGGAGCCAATGCGACCGCTTCCTTTCGTGGGGCCAGTGCAGCTCAGACAAGAGTTAATTGGAATGGGATCAATATCACCCCTGTGATGGCAGGGATATTCGACTTTTCCCAGATGCCAGTCTTCTTTGCCGACCAGGTAGCTCTCTATCACGGTGCCAACGATATCAAGAGTGGCACAGGAGCAGTGGGCGGAAGCGTCAACATCGATAACCTCCCCTATTGGGACGGAGCTTCTCACTTTGACCTTGGTGCCGAGTATGGCTCCTACAACACCTACACGGCTAAAGGGTATGCCCGATACGGCACCCGTCGCTTTTCTGGCAAAAGCAGAGCCTACTACCAGCACTCCGATAATGACTATCAATACATCAATAAAGTCTCAGGCCTTGATGCCTTCAAGGAACGTCGACAAGATGCAAGCTTCTCAATGCTCTCGGCTATGCAGGAACTACACTTCCGGCTAGGCGACCAAGCCTTTCTCTCATCGGCACTTTGGTATCAACGTGGCAATCGAATGCTACCACAGCCACTAGGTATTGAAACCACAGTTCACGAGCGTCAAGAGGAGCAAAACCTAAGAGCATACATAGGGTACAATGGTTACTTTGGAGCTAGTAAACTGGAGGGCAAAATAGCCTACATCCAGTATGGTATGAAGTATCATCGGTGGTTTGATAACAACTACTTTCCACCGACTAATAACCTCAATGGCTCACGCACTGTACACTCCAGCATTGACTTTAGCCATTCCTTTAGCCCAAAGTGGCTTTACAATACCACCCTCACCTACCGGCACGACCGTGCCAAAGCAGAGGATAGCAGAGAAGAGGATCCCATCGCAGGTGCCGCCAGAGATATGCTCGCATGGCACCACGCACTCCGCTATAAGCCTATAGAGTGGCTAATTACCGATGGTCGATTGATGATTGAGAGTATAGATTGGCGCCGCCCTGTCCTCACCTACTCCCTAGGAGCATCCGCTACGATACTCCCCGAGATGCTTCATCTACGCTCTTCCTTCTCCTACAACTACCGACAGCCCACTCTCAATGAATTGTACTGGCACCCGGGGGGCAATCCACACCTTCGTCCTGAAAAAGGATACACTTATGATGCCACTCTACTATTCAAGATCCACCCTTTCAAAGCCCCAATAGATTTCTCAGCTGAGGCAACCGGATACTTTATGGATATCGACGATTGGATTCTCTGGCTACCAGTAGACGAAACGGTGCGATCTGGTCAGAGCCACAATCAATGGCTTTGGCGACCACAAAATAAGAGAGACACGCGCTCTTACGGCACGGACCTGCTCCTCAAAGTAGCCTACACTGGCGAGAAGGTTCGAAGTTCTCTCTCTTGGAGTTACGCTTTTACCCGAGCCTTTACTCGCACCAAGCAACATAATGATGATGGTGCTCTCCTCCACCAACTTCCCTACGTGCCTCGCCAGAAGTGGAGCCTCCGCTTCACACTCGATTATGCACGCTGCTTTCTCAACCTACAGACCTCTTATGTCGGTGTACGATACATTACCACCGACCAAAGCTACTTTACCCGACCCTACAATGTATCCCACCTACTCCTCGGATATCATTATACCATCGGAAAGTACGCTATCACCCCGCAAATAAGGATAGACAACCTATTCAACACTTACTACGAATCAACCAAGTACTACCCAATGCCTAGACGCACAGTACTTGGCTCACTACAAATAAGGTTTTAACCATGAAGAAAACTATTATTTCCCTACTTGCCCTACTATCGCTGCTCCTAACAGCATGTAAGGGTGAAAAGTCTACCCCTGATACTGGAGAACTTCAATTAGAACTCTCCATGCCAGCAATGTTTTCCGGCCAAGAGATAAGCAAAAATTTAAGCTACTTCTGGCAAGAAGATGATCTAGTTACGCTAGAAATTCTCAGCGGTGGCAAAAGCATCACCCTCCACGAACTGACCCCCACCCGCCATTCCGATGGACTGAAAGCGACTCTTTCCATCACCCTACCTGAGGATATGCGTACCACACGACTAACCATTCGGGGGGAGGTGAAAAGAAAGGATGACCATTCGACCCCTACTCTACTAGCCTATCAAGCGCCACTACAAGATAATGACAAGAACCCCTCCTTCAATCTTCGCGAGAAGGGCATTAACCCACCAATCTATCTACCAGAGACGACTCTACACAGGTCATCAGGCAAACAATCCTTACAGCTCTCCACGCTTGGGCACTTCTCTATTATTGAGCTATCCAATCAGTCTGATCAACCACTTACGGCACCAAAGGAGCTGCAGCTCACTTCCGATACACCATGGCTATGGGAAGGTTCCACTTATGATTATGTAGAGGGCAAATTAAAAGGAGAAAAGAGTCTCTCTTCCCTACCACTCAGTTTCAACGTCCAAGAGCTGCAACCAAAGGAAAGCCAAAAGATCCTATTATGGCTTCCCGAGGTAAACAAAGATACCAAGGTACATATCAGTGCCACCGACATTGAGAGCAACGCCGTTCCTTTCAGCGACGAAATGGCCATTGGCCTTGAGACTGCGGATAAGATCTCACTTAGTACACAGCTTTTTAATTACGACCCAGCAAATAGCTCAGGTGGTGGAGATCCTTACTTCGCATTCAGAGACATCAAGTATTGGATTGGCACAGGTAGCAAAAAGGCAGCACTAATAATCGACTGGCACGATGGAAACCAACCCGAAGCACTTGTCTGGGGCTATCGTTTTGACGGCAAGAAGAGTGCAGGTGAAATGCTAGAGGAGATCGCTAATCAAGACCCTAGACTACTGATTGCCATCGGTGAAGGTATGAAAAGTGGCACTTGTTTATTTAGCATCGCTTATCGCCCTGTCATTGGTACTACACCCTATGAGATAAGATATCAAGAAAAGACACTCACGCTCAAGAGCCAAGGGGTACATATCGTGGACTTTGATCCAAAGAAGGACGATGCTGTGGACCATTTCACCATTAGCGACCCTACCGTCAGATGGCAGACAGGTTTTTACAAGATTGGTTATTGGTCTTACTTTCACAAAGAAAGACGTCTCAACCCATTTGGCTACTCCAGCACAGGTATTTGGAATACGCTACTAATAGATGGTAGCTGGCACGGAATATCCTGGAGCCCATTAAACAATGGTTCAATGAAGGGAGAACGACTCAGCAACACCTTTACAGCTGCTACTATACCAGATAAATAAGTATTCATTAATTTATAAACAACAGAACAATGAAAAGGCTTAATTTACTACTACTCACGCTACTAAGTAGCTTAGCGCTATTTAGCTGTATCTCCGATTCTGACAAGACTCCAGACTCACAAAAGAGCAAAAATGATGCTCGTGTATTTGTCCTCAACGAAGGAGTATACAATAAAGAGACTGGCTTCCTTGACGTCATTAATGCAGAAGGCGGCTACCAGTCTAAGGTTGATAAATCAAACCTAGGAGGCACAGCACAAGATCTCGCTTTCTTCAGTGATTATACCTACGTTATTGCCAAGGATCCAATAGAAGGAACGCACAAAGGTCGATTGGTTTCTCTAAAAACTGCTGATTATAGCATAGATAAGGATTACTCAGAACTCATCTCAGATCTAGAAAAGCCTTCACACATCGCCATTCTCGACCTACACAATATTTTTATTCGTGACGCAAAGGCGATCCATCGTCTAGACCTCGTGAATGGCAAACTCACCAAGGTAGAGGGCACTGACGGTGCTTCCGAGATGCAAATGGTAGCTCTAAACAATAGAGTAGTAGCCGCAGTAGACAAGAAACTAGTCTCTATCAATAGGAACGAAGATAAGGTTACCAAAGAGCTTACACTAGATGCTTCCATCAAGGGCATAGCACAAGCTTGCCGTAGAGATGTGTTTGTAGCAGCTCCTGCAGGTGAGAAGAGCACCATTTACAGAATCAACTCCGATGACCTCTCTATCATTAAGCAAAATGAAATTACAGGTGCAGAAGGTAAGGCAATGGGAAATAACTACTGGGGTAGGTCATCAGTGATTGTTGCAAAAGACGACATCATCTACTACGCCGGTGGTGGCTCAGTCATCTACCGTCACAACTTTGCTAAAAACGAAACAAAGGCAATGGTCGATGTAGCTAGCGAAGGCTTTTATCCTGAAGGAACTATCACCTACAATAGCCTAGGGGTACACCCACGCACAGGTCACGTCTACATCACTCGTATCAAAGATTGGAGTGAAAACGATGTGAATGCCATCCTTGAGCTAGATCTCTCTGGCGACACTGGTAAGCTCGTTAAGAAGTACGAAAATAAGGTAGCTTATCCTGCCGGTTTCTACTTCCCAGCTAACCGCTAATCAATAATATCGCCTTCGTGCGATAGTATCAATAAAAGGGTGCATACGCTTGTATGCACCCCTTTATTTGTCACAAAGCCGATAGCTTATAGGATCTTTTCAATAGACTGCTTCAAAGAGTCCTTGCTTTGGGCACCCACCTTACGGTCAACTACCTCGCCATCCTTAACAAAAAGGATTGTAGGAATATTGCGAACTCCGAACTGTGCTACCACATCGTTATTCTCATCCACATTCATCTTACCGATACGTACCTTATCACCGTACTCCTCAGCAAGATCATCAATGATAGGTGAAACCATACGACATGGACCACACCAAGGTGCCCAGAAGTCAATCACCATTGCACCACCTTTAGCAACCTCCTCTTGGAAGTTAGCGTCTGTAAAAGTTAAAGCCATAATACTTATCTCTATTAAAATTATACTGTTTATATTCTCTCTTCTACTATATTCAACACATCACTCGCCTAGATAGTTCATTTCAATTCAAAACTAACCCCACTCTCCTCATAAAGAGCCAGCTTATCTAGTAGCTCCGTAGAGACCGATACTCCTGAGAGCTGCGACGACTCTAGATTGACATAAACATCCTGAGTGCTATCAAAGATATAAAAACCTATGGACATAGGCCCCTTCGTCTCTCTACAATTATTCAGCGGAGGCATAATATCCTCATAAAACTGCTCAGTAATAGCCCATGTGGGGATAGTAATCTGCAGATCGCTCAGTAGTGAATCAGCCACCTCCTCCAGAAGTTGTATGCTATTGATCTTAAGGAAAGCACGGTCACCCGAGTAGCCCATCTCTGCCTCAGCACGCACCAAAATAAATAGTCCCTCACGGCCATACATAGAGTACTTAAGGTAGGAGTCACCAAAGAGAGCCAGCTCCCCTTCACCATTGTAGTCTTGTATCTTAATGAAGCCCGCCTTGGTATTCTTCTTGGTCATCATCTCACGGAACCCAGTCACAATGCCACCGAAGATCAGCTCCTTCCCCACATGATCCATCACGTCTCGTAGTTCTGACACTCCAATATTGCACTTATACTTCAGTGGAAGTGCATACTGGTCTAGTGGCGAGGCTGTGAGATAAAAGCCCAATAATTCCTTCTCCTTATTCAGGCGGTCCATATCATTCCACTGAGGAGCATGCTCCGAGAGCGTTGGCTTCGCCATCTCTTGAAAGAGGTCATCACCAAAGAGAGAGCCCATTGAGTGTGCCTTCTCCTCCTGAGTTCTATTGCCATAGTTGATCAACTTATCCAAGAAGGTCTCCTCTTTATTGCCCTCCATTTGATAGTAATCCTCACGAGTGAAAGTCTCGAAAGAGTCAAATGCGCCACTCAGCACTAATGCTTCAGAGACCTTCTTAGTGGTCGCTTTTCCTTCGACCCGAGCGAAAAAGTCATAGACATCGGCAAAAAGTCCATTCTCGCGCCGCTCCTCAATAATCTCACGAGCTGCCGAACTACTAAAGCCTTTAATAGCACCCAGTCCAAAGCGGATATGCCCAGCCTTATTCACCGAAAAGGCGAAGTTGGATTCGTTTACATCAGGATTGAAGACCTCTATTCCCATCTTCTTACTCTCATCGATATACTTCGTAATCTCCGTGATGTTATTGAGGTTTCGGCTCATCACACCTGCCATAAACTCTGCAGGATAATTAGCCTTGAGATAAGCCGTTTGATACGCCACCCAAGCATAGCAAGCAGCATGGCTCTTATTGAAGGCATACGAAGCGAACTTGAGCCAGTCGCCCCAAATCTTTTCTAGAATCTCCGCAGGGTGACCATTCTTCTGACCTCCCTCCATAAATAACTCCTTCAGCGAAGCCATCTGGTCAATCAGTTTCTTACCCATCGCCTTACGGAGAGAGTCCGACTGCCCTCTAGTAAAGTTGGCAATCTTACGGGAAAGTAGCATCACCTGCTCCTGATATACGGTGATACCATACGTCTCCTCAAGATACTCCTCCATCACAGAGAGGTCGTAAGTAATTGGTTCCCTACCATGCTTACGGGCAATAAAGGAGGGGATATTATCCATAGGGCCCGGTCGATAGAGTGCCACCATCGCAATCAAATCCTCAAACTTAGTAGGCTTCAGTTGCATCAGCGACTTCTGCATACCAGGAGACTCAAATTGGAATACAGCCGAAGTCTTTCCAGCGCTGAATAGTTCATAAGTCTTGGCATCATCCAGAGGGATTTTAGAGATATCTAGATCAATCCCGTGGCGAAGCTTAATATTATTGAGCGTCTCACGAATAATGGAGAGGGTCTTAAGACCCAAAAAGTCCATCTTGATCAAGCCGGTTGACTCAATCACACTCCCCTCATATTGTGTCACCAAAATGTCCTCACCAGTATCCTTATCAGTGGTCACAAAGGTCGGAACAACGTCCGAAATATCAGTCTGACCGATAATGATACCACAAGCATGCACCCCTGTATTACGCACGGTTCCCTCTAGCTGCCGTGCATATTCTATCACATCATGTTTGAGAGGATCACCTTCGTAATAGGCATCCCTAAACTCTGGTATCTGCTTCAGCGTATTATTGATATTGACCTTTCCTCCCTCAGGCATACGGTCAGGGATCATCTTTGCCAGAGCATTGGTCTCCGAAAGGGGCAATCCAAGTACACGACCAAGGTCTTTAATGGCCATCTTAGCTGCCATCGTACCATAGGTAACGATATGTGCCACACGCTCCTTACCATAATGCTCCGTCACCCACCTCAGGATATCTTGCCGACCGTCATCATCGAAGTCGATATCAATATCCGGCAATGAAATACGGTCAGGATTTAAGAAACGCTCAAAAAGCAGGTCATACTTCAGTGGATCCAAGTCGGTAATCCGCAGACAGTAGGAAACCAAAGAGCCTGCAGCAGAACCTCTTCCTGGCCCCACAGCCACGCCCAGTTTGCGAGCTTCGGCAATAAAGTCTTGCACAATCAAGAAATAGCCAGGGAAACCCATGTTCTTAATGGTAGAGAGCTCAAAGTCTAGTCGCTCCGTTACCTCAGCACTCAGCTCCTCACCAAACCTTTTATGAGCCCCTTCATAGGCTAGATGGCGGAGGTAGTCATCATCATTCTCAAACTCAGTTGGGATCTCAAAGTGTGGCATCAGAGGTTTATTCTCAATAGAATAGGTCTCAACCTTATCAAAGATCTCCATGGTATTGGCTATCGCCTCAGGGATATCGGCAAATAGCTCCACCATCTGCTCCGTACTCTTGAGCCACTCCTGCTTAGTATAGGTCAGACGGTTAGGATCCTCGTAGTTCTTTGCCATGCTCACGCAGATCAGTCTATCGTGCGCCTCCCCATCCTCCTCTCGTACAAAGTGGACATCATTAGTGGCTACCAGCTTTACACCCGTCTCCTTAGAGAGTTGCACCAACACCTCGTTCACCTTCACTTGATGAGCGTAGGTCTCCTGATTTCCCCTTGGCTTATCGGTCTTGTGTCGCTGCAACTCCAGATAATAGTCCTCCCCAAAGACCTCCTTATGCCATAGCACCGCCTGCTTAGCCTCTTCCAGCCGACCATTCATGATCAGCTGCGGAATCTCTCCACCGAGACAAGCACTCAGCACAATCAATCCATCATGATACTCCTCCAGCAGCTCTTTATCAATCCTAGGACGACCATAAAAGCCTTCGGACGAAGACCTCGAAACCATCTTAATGAGGTTCTTGTACCCCTGCATATTCTTCGCCAAAACAATCAGGTGATAGCCACTCAAGTCCTGCTTCCCCTTCTTGCTCAGGCGTCCGTTCCTTGCCACATAGCACTCACAGCCAATGATCGGCTTAAAGTTCCAATCCTCCCACCCCTTTATCTCCTCAAGGATCTTAGGTTTATCCTCCTCCGAAGCCCCTTCGAGCTTTTTCGTAAGATCCTTGATCTTTTTCTTCTTCATCGATTTAGGGGCGTCCCAAAAAGACTTAATCCCCAGCATTACCCCGTGATCTGTAAGGGCAATCCCTGGCTGTCCATTCTTCTTGGCCTGCTCCAGCAACCCCTCTATTGACGACTGTCCATCCAGTACAGAGTAGTAAGAGTGGACATGTAAGTGTACAAAGTTCTGCATCTATATTACCTCCCCTTCAATTCATCATACTTAGCGAAAAACTGCTCTTCGCTCATCATCTCAATTCCTAGCTTCTCAGCCTTCTCCCTCTTACTTGGCCCCATATTCTCCCCAGCGATCACCAGCGACGTCTTTCCGCTAATACTCGATACATTCTTACCTCCATTCGCCACAATCAGCTCCTTCAGTTCGTCACGTGTAATGGTATGGAAAATGCCACTCACCACAATGCTCATCCCCTCCAGTAGCGAACCCTTTGGCTTAGGAGCAGTATCTTCCGTAAACCGCAATTGTAGCCCCACCCTCTCTAGTCGCTCCAAAGTCTCCACATTGTGGCTCTCCACAAAATACCTCAGGATATTCTCCGCAATTACAGGACCAATATCCTCTAGCTCCAAAAGCTCCTCACGACTTGCCGACCGCAGAGCCTCCAGTGACCGAAAGTGATCGGCCAAATGTGCTGCCACCGTACTCCCTACCTGACGAATGCCAAGGCCGAAAAGCACCCGATCGAAGGGGGTCGCCTTAGAGGCCTCAATACTCTTGAGTAGATTGGTCGCCTTCTGGTCCTTAAAGCTAGGCAACCTCAAAAGCTCCCCCTCAGTAAGGTCATACAGATCTGCCACACTCCTCACCCCCAGCAAAGTGCAGAGCAGGTGAATGGTCTTAGGACCGATATTGATATCCATCGCCTTACGGCTACAGAAATGCTCTATCTTACCCTCGATCTGAGCCGGACAGCCCCACTCATTGGGGCAAAAAGTGGCACTCAACCCCTCCTCACGCTCCAGTGGAGTTCCGCAATCCGGACAAACCTTAGGCATCGTCACCGCAGCACCCGTCTTCTCATCCCTAAGGTCGTACCTCACCGAGGTGATTTTCGGGATAATCTCACCCCCCTTCTCCACCATCACCAAGTCCCCGATGTGCAGATCCAGTTCACTAATGATATCTGCATTATGGAGCGTAGCCCTCGAAACAGTAGTCCCAGAGAGCTCTATCGGCTCCAGATTCGCCACAGGAGTCATCACCCCCGTCCGTGCCACCTGATAGCTGACCGACTCTAGTCGCGTCAACGCCTTCTCTGCCGAAAACTTATAGGCCATCGCCCAGCGGGGCGACTTCGCCGTGGTGCCCAAAAGAGCGTGCAACGCATAGCTATCCACCTTCACCACTACTCCATCAGTTGCCACTGGTAGTTGATGCCTATGGGTATCCCAATAGTCCAGATAGGCCTTCAGACCTTCTAGCGAATCGCATACCTGGCTATGCTCATCCACAGGGAGCCCCAGCTGCCTCATCAGCGCCAAGCGGTCGTGATGCAGGTCTGGCAACCACTGCTCATCATCACTCAGTAGGTAATAAAAGAAAGCGGTCGGCCGACGACTACGGATCACCGCCTCCACATGCTCCTTCGTCTTAATGGTTCCCGCCACTGCATTTCGAGGGTTAGCAAATGGAGGAAGCTCCTCCTCTTCACGCTCCTTATTGATTCTCTGAAATTCCGCCCAAGGGAGTAAGATCTCTCCACGCACCTCCACATAGCTAGGTAGATGATCGCCCGCAAGCCTTTTCGGCACACACTCCATCGCTTGGATAGCCCTCGTCACATCTTCGCCTACTGTGCCATCACCTCGCGTTAAAGCCCGGCTCAAGACTCCCCCTTCATAGATAATAGAGATAGAGGTACCATCGAACTTCAGCTCCGCCACCAAGTCAGCATCCTTCCCCGCCAATTGATGAACCCGCCGGTAGAAGTCCAGCGTATCCTCCCACGAGTAACTATTGGCAAGCGAAAGCATCGGGTAGCGATGCTTAAACGTAGACCCCTCAGACTGGCTCACCCTCCCCAGCTTGCCCTCCTTCCAAAATTCACTGCCCACCCGCTGTGTGGGCGAATCGGGAGTCACACGGTCGGGATACTGCTCCTCCAGCGCCTCCAACTCCTTCATCAAGAGGTCAAACTCCTGGTCACTAATGGTAGGAGCATTCAGCACATAGTACTCCTGCTCATACCGCTCCAGAAGCTTCCGAAGCTCTTCTATCCGATCATAATCTGCCTGAAATAAATCCATAGATGCTTATGTAGAGGGATCTGAGATATTTATGGGTTTTCTTTACTTCACTAGATACTCCGCAGTGACCGTGATGCTCACCGTTTTCTCCTTACTAGAGGTATTGAAGTTGCCACCCCACGAATAATCCTCATTAGAGTGCTTCCCTATTATCTGGAAAGTCCCTAGGCTCGCTTTCCGAAGCCCTCCCAGGCGTGCCTTGCTCTCATCGGCAATCTGCTTTGCCCTCATACGAGCATCTTCAGAGGCGGCCGCCACCATCTGTAGCTTCAGGTCGGCCAACTTAGTGTAGTAATAACGAGGATCCTCAGAGTTGGCAGTCACATCCTGGGCAATCAGCTCACCCACCTCACGCACCACATTCTCTATCTCATCCACTCTCTGGCTAGTCACCGTAGCAGTTTGCTGTACGATAAAGCCATTCTTAATCTCAATATACCGCTCCTGCTTAGGATCGTAGTAGCCGGTGATATCCTCCCGATAAGAGACGGGTCCAAAGACCACCTCACTCTCCTGCACCTTACGAGTGGTGAGAAAGTTAGCAAGTATCTTTTGCTGACGCTCCACATCCTTCAGCCCCTCCAATGGAGTAGACGAATGGCTCTGGATCGTTACATTCCACACCACCAAGTCACTGACAAAGTCTTGCTCTGCCCCACCCTTCACACTGAGTGTCTTAGGCCCATCATTACGATGCACAAGAGCATGTCCTCCAATCGCTACAGCCACGATAATCGCCACTGCTATAGCCAACGTCCCGATCAATTTTGCCTTTCCCTGTTCCATACGTTTCCAACTCTAATTAAATGGTTACTGGATAGAATTACCTTTCGTGCAAGATACCAAAAACTACCGCCACCACAAAGCCCCCACCAAAGTTTTTCCACACAAAAAAAGCCCTCCCACCCAATCACCAAAGCGAACTCACTGACGTACAGCCAACCAAGTAACTAAACAAAGAATCACAATAAAAAGCAAAGCGATGAACACCACAAAAGATGCTCATCGCTTCACTCCCAAACTTCCTTGCACACCCTAGCTAAACAATAGGAAAAGGACTTAACTAACTAATGAGATATAAGGTGCTAGTTAACTTCACTATTTAATTTCGTACAATTACTATAACCTCTTTAAGTCTAAAACTGCCGTATCTAAGAGTCCAAGCATATTGTTTAGATTACTAATCTCTAGCTGCCCATAATTGCTATCAACGACTTTCATTGAATTAATGATCTTGAATCGCGTAGAATTAACCTCATCCTGCATCTTCCTCATCTCTTCCATTTTCTTTTTTAGAGCATTCTTCTTCCAATAGGACATCACTAATGGAGCTATTACATAGCTTATAGTCGGGAATAAGACTTCAGTACCCCTAATAACTATATTCTTAACCTCCTTCTTACCGATAAAGGGAAGTCTTAATTGACCAATTATGATGGGTCCTACTATGGCTGATCGTCCTGAAATAAAGGCACCTACAGCAGGACCGACATTGATTTCTTTAGCGATAACCTCTAGTGAGGTTTTTGGGTTGGAAACAACCATATCTGCCAATAGGCATAATTCCTTCACTTGTTCTTGAACATTCTGCATATCATCTGTACTTCTTAATTATGACTCAAAATAGTATCGCTCGACTATGTGTAGACCAAAACTACAACAAATTGTCAAGCACCATTCCACTAAACAATGATTAATTTTGTTTGAGGCATTTTGATTGGAGCTTTAACGCTCTCTCCTGATCAATCTCCAACACTTGTGCTAGTCTTACAAGAAGTCTATCACTTCCTTCTGCAATGGCACCATCAACGATATATTCCGAGACTGCCTTCATATATTCCTTTTCATTTTCTGTGTAAGGGTCGGAATATTCTGCAATCAATGCATCAGTCACCTCTTTGGAGAGACCAAGCTTACTGCGAACCTGCTCAAGAAAAACTTTATGAAGAGGAGTAATGGTTCCACCTTCTTCTATAGCGAACTTAATCTCATCAATAAAAGCTTTTTCAGTATCGGAATACTCCTCGGTCTCAATAATAGGTACTTCCACCTCAGGATCTTCTCTCTTGACCTTTTGCAATTGGTCAACAGACTTGAAACTCACAGATATAACGAGTTCTTTCTCTTCAACATTACTAAACGTCTGCTCAACATTCCGCTCAAATGAAGCATCCACCTTACATATTAAATTTTTGAACGATGCTTTTAACTGCAGGTTATGTGAGGCACTCGTATTAGAGGACTCATAAGATGAAATACTCTCCGTATAGCTAAGTAAATTTTCCCCATTCGTGCGCTGACGCACGAGGATTTTCCAATCCTCATTATTTTTCAGCCACACTAAGTCATTAGGGACATAGGGGTAATTTGTTGGATCAAATGTATAGGTAATCTTATGCTCACCTTTTTCTGTTGAGGCATTTTTCTTCTCAAGAGTTTCATCAAATGAACCATTAACACTGACAGCCTTCACACCGACCTCTGCTCCGATCTTATTCATGATATTCGATTGGCTGGCAGAGCTACTTCCTTTAGTCATCTTAAACTTAATTTCTGTAGCGCCAAGACATTGGCAGAGATAGCAGAACTCTTTCACCTTTTCAATAAATAATACATCATATGCTGTTTCAAAAGGAAGATACACATCAGGTCTAACGGGATGAGCAAAATATAACGTATTCGCTATTGGGTGACCAATAGGGAGTTGAATGCTAGGCGGATAATCTCTAACAGTGCAAACAAGAGGTATATTCCCCTCCTCATCAACCATACCAGCAAGTTCGGATTGGTCCTTTACAACCAACATTACACTTCTTTCATCAAAGTCTACCGCATCAGCAAATGACATATACTCCTCTGCACCTGATTCTTCATTTTTTAATGCCACTCTAAATGACCAAGCATTATTTAGTATTTCTTTTCCATCTTTAATGAGGTCCTCATCTTCACTTTCTAGAATATAGAAGAGAAATCTCCTAGCCTCAACAAATGTAAAATTCAAATCCAAGTTATTAGAAACATTGATAAAACTAAATACCAATAAATATGCAACTCTACCTCTCAGCCACAAACCATCAATTAACCCATCATCCTTTTTCCTTCTTTCACTCTCAAATTCGCCAAGAATATCCTTACAAAGAGTAATTGCCTCTTTCAATAGCCCATCTCTTTCTTTACATTGCTCACTATCAGGATTATCATCATCACAATCCAACTGCATACCCTCATAAAAGTAGCATTGAGCATAACGATATTTGCAAACAAGTCTGAAAAAAGTATCTTCTGAACTTTCCATTGTTGATTGCAATAAGGTTCTTGCTTCCTCAAACTTATCATCATCTATCATCTGGGAAACTACAGTTAAAGGATTCTCACTATTGGCAATTTCTACAATCCCATTTAGTGCCTCACAAAATAACTCTCCATATCCCAGAGCATCAAATTTTTCTTTATCAATATAATTTGAACCCCAATAAGCAAACACATTACGATCAAAAACATTCCCATTACGCAAATGGAGATATAAAGTTCTATCTTTGTAAGTAAATTGCTCAATCCGACTCCACTCAACTGCGATCATATCTTCTTTATTTTGACAGTCATCATCTTTAAAGATTAGCTGCTTGTCAGTAAGCAAATCCCCTGATAATTGTTTAGAAGAACGCAGTAATGGTATTATAGAATTGTATCCTTTAACTTGGAATATACTACTGTACATAAGAATTTCCTCATCATAAGACAAGTAAAAATCTCGTCTCAATCGATGAGCAATGTCATCAGGGATGTCAATAAGAAATGTGAACTTTCTATCGACAAAATCATAAAGACCTGGTACAACATCACGACCTAGTTTTGACACGAACGATTGATAAATTTTGCTCATATTATTTACTTATTAATGATAGTATACAAATTGTTAGTTAGTGGGTGGTTAATTTCACCGCTGTGGCGGGTGCCAGAAATGTATTATTGAAAGCGTTTGGCTCGCTTTGTGATATGTCAATAGTTGACTCATTTGGATTGTTGGTTCTGTTGCTTTCCTTTTTCATAGAGGTCACGATCAGCCCATATCTTCTTATATATACTTTTGTTGAAATAATCCAAAAGGGACCATGGTAACGTATGATAGCTACCACAGTGGGGGCACTTTAATGGACAAGATAAGGCTGTTGCCATGTACTCAATGCGTGGACCTCTAAATCTGTGCTTACACTCATCACATTTAAATGTTATGTTCCCCGAAATCATAGTGCTACTACTCTTAATGTGTTTATTCTTTTGGGGCAAATATAGCACTAGATACTGCGACATCTCTGCAGTATCTCAAACAATTTCTCACTCTAATAGTAAAAAAATAGGGTTACCCCATTAATTTAACATTTGAGAGGTAGATATAGTCATCCGAATGAGAGGAGAGGGCGGTGTCTACCATGGTGGCTCACGGTTATCAGGGGGCGTCAGCAGGCATCCGATTATACCTCACGGGGCACTCCACTAGCCCGTTCTTCAAGCTAGTAATTAAGATGCAAAATTTGAATAAAATAGGGGCTTCAAGACCTCCTTCGTAATCAATTGGAATTCAATACCATACGAAGGCGTTTGCCGAGATGCAACTAAGCGATCGGCGAGATGCAACTCGGCAAATGCTTAGTTGCATCTCGCCGATTGCTTAGTTGCATCTCCACTTTTGACCTGCTCGTAGCGGAAAATGTGCGGGCTGTTTATTGAGAAGAAAACACCTCAAGGGGAGGGGGATTGCAAGAGTCTATTTATCAATGATTGATGGAAAACCCCGAAGAGGGATTCATGGTGTATTAACCCAAGCTTCCCCCTGAAGGGGAGCGTTAGCGAGCCCGAAGGTGAAGCTTGGGTAGGGAAAGGACTATAAATAAGCTACCCCAAAGGGGTTGCATATACACCATCGCTTATGGATGTAAAAGTGCAACCCCTTCGGGGTAGTTGATGATGCCTTGCCCCTCTCCCCAACCTTCTCCTCCTCTAGGTACGCTTCGCCTACCTACGGAGGGGGAAGGCTGGGTTAATAGACCATGGAAGCCCTTCGGGCTTCTGCTATTCCTGCTTGAGGAGCTGAAAACCATACGGTGTGAACTTTCTAATGCGTAAACCCCTGTAGGTATTGCGAATAGCACTCACGGATTACGATAATTTCAGTATCTTTGCTACAGATTTTCAATACTTTAATACCATGTCAAAGCATAGGGGACTTTTGATTTCAGGGGGTGTGGCATTACTTGCCTTGGGAGGGGTTTGGCTCTATACCAAGTATGGAGATAGAGGTGCAAGCGACAAAGAGATCGTCACTACTACGGAGCGGGTAGTACGGCCAGTGGATTCGCTTTCTTCCAGTCTCTCTGTAGACGAAGCGGAGGAGCTGATCGCCGAAGCCAATAATGAGGTGCCTCTCTACGATCTTTACAAGGATTATTATACCAATAATATGATTTTTGAAGATGCCGAAGCACCTTTTAATCAAGGCAGTGAACCGCTATCTCAATTTATAGACCGATTTAGAGAGGATGCCACTTTTCAGCGTGCTAGGACTTCTCTTGGCGAGGGGTCAAGTACTCCAGACTTTGGGAAGCTACAGATTGCGATTGCCCCTCCCGATAGCACTTACTTCTTTGCTGCTTGGCGGGAATTAGCCCCAAATGAAGCTGCCTTTTGCAAAGGGTATCTAGGGTCGGAGATGATTGAGGAGTATCTATTTGGCAGAATGGATAGCCAATCACCATGGATGCTGATTGATTATTTCCGTGCCGATGACGCTATTTTCTGATGGGGTGGTTGTCCCCGCTATAGGTTGTGCGACCACAAGGGTCGATTGATATTATCGCACTATTTTACCCGCCGGTCGTTCGGGGGCTTCTGCCCCCTCCGATGCGGGGGCTATCTGAATGGCACCCTGTCGGGTGCGTTTATGGAACCTCTTCAATCGGGGGACGCGAGGATTAAAGGCGAGGGTCTTGACCCCACATGAGCTTTTGGCGTAAGGTTTGGTAGAAGGAGTAGTGCTGTGAGTGGAGCACCTTGAGTCGCTTTTCCGACCGACGGATATGCACCGTGGCTCCGATGGATTCGGGGTGACTTTTGCCATCGATAGCGAGGAGGAAGGCACCGCTTCGGCTATCTATATGGAGCTCTATCTCGACGCTATTGGGGAGCACGATGGGTCGCATATTGAGGGTATGCGGAGCAATGGAGCATATCTGCACCACTGGGCTATGTGGGTGGACGACGGGGCCATTGACACTGAGGGCATAGGCGGTGGAGCCAGTGGGGGTGGAGATGAGTTGACCGTCGCCATCGGTATTGGCAATCAATTCGCCATTGATATAGGTGGCGACTGAAATCATACTGGCGGTATCGCGTTTCATCACCGCCACCTCGTTGAGAGTGAGGGCGCGGAAAGTCTCCCTACCCTCTGGGTCGGTGACGAAGCACTCCAGCAGGTCGCGCTCTTCCGAAAGGGCGGTGCCCTCCTCTAGCTCCTTCCAGAAGTGGGGAAAGTCCTCCGGCTGTAGACTTGCTAGGAAGCCGAGATGACCTGAATTGATGCCGATAATGCCTGCCTTGGTGCCGGCGATCAACTTGGCAGTGCGTAGGAAGGTACCATCACCGCCCACACTTATCAGCAGGTCGGTATCCACCACTCCTCTAGGAGTGCAGATAGAGATACCCCCAAGTGAAAATCCTTCGGAGAGGAGATAGGTGTAGAGGCGCTGCTCGATCTGCAGAGAATGCTCAGGGTGGAGCGCAAGGATCGTCTTGATGAGTTGTCGGAAAGTCTCTGGATCGCTCTTTTGATGGACAGAGCCACAAAGTAGGATTTTCATAGGGGGGCAATGGATTATAGTGTTCGTAATTTCTGAAAGTCGATGGTGAGCCCTTCCTCAGCTGCCAAAGTAGATGGGAAGATAGCTTGAGTTTCCCTGAGCAACTCTTGTACTAGAGCTGGGGCGGCATACCGAGCACTGTAATGCCCAATGAGGAGGTGCCCCACCTCGGCCTGCTGGGCAATGGTAGCGGCATCGGTGGTGGTACTATGGAGGGTTTCGGCTGCCCGCTCGGTCATCTTGGCACCTAAGGTAGCTTCGTGGTATAGCAGATCCACCCCCTTGATGGTCTCCACAATGGGAGGGAAGTAGGCGGTATCGCTACAATAGGCAAAGCTATAGGGTGCTCGGGGCGCCTTGGTCACCTTGTGATTGGGTATCACGGTACCATCTTCCCGCTGGAAGTCGGCTCCCTGCTTGAGGAGTCCGAAGTAGGCGATGGGTATTTGGTAGAAGTCGCACATCTCCCGATCAATGTGCCGTTGCTTTGGTTTTTCATCAAAACGGTAGCCGATGCAGGGCACCCGATGCTTGAGGGGAAAGGAGGTGACCACTAGCGAATGATCCTCATAGACCGTTTGCACCTGCCGATGATCGATCTGGTGAGGAATGATTCGCTCGGCATCGTCGCGACAAAAGGTCTCCACGATAAAGCGGACATAAGCCTCAATCCCTTCGGGCCCATAGATATGCACAGGGTGGTCGAGACCACTCAAAGACATACTGCTGAGCAATCCGGGCAAACCTAGACAGTGATCGCCGTGTAGGTGGGTGATGAATATGCGGTGAAGATTGGCCCACGAGCCACCGAAGCGGAGCAACTGCATCTGAGTGCCTTCACCACAATCAATCATATAGACTTTTTCCCGCAGACGCAATAGCTGTGAGCTATGTTGCTGTCCAGGCTTGGGGAGTGCCGAGCCACAGCCCAGCACCTTTAGGTACATTCCATCGCCGTAATTGGCATCATTCATTACTGCTGTTTGCATTATTCAATTGTTGGTCTACCACCCTCTTTAGCTCTAGCACTTTTGCTCTCACCTCCCATAGTTTCTCACGGATCTGAAGGTCGGTATCTACCGCACCTCCACTCTGCAGCTGCTCCGCAACCGCCTGTAGTGAGAGCCCTTTATCAATCAATAGGTAGCGAATCCGCTCCACCAGCTTCAGGTCGTCCTGAGTATAGAGACGAGTACCCGACGATGCCGCCCGCTTAGGTGCCAAGGGCGTGTGTCGCTCCCAATACCTCAGCTGCGTTTCATCTACCTTAAAGAGCCTTGCCACCTCGCCTATGGTATAATAGGGTTTCTCCTGAGGGCTGGCTTGAGGGTTTTCAAACCTCCAGTGGGTGTTATTCTTCCTTTTCTTTGGCATAGAAAAAAATAAGTAGAGACGTAACAATATCCATTACGTCTCTACTTTTTTCATCTCAAAAATAAAAGCTAGTCACAGATTAATAGGTACGCTCCAAGATCCATGCATCCTGGAAGAGTCCCTTATCGGCATACATACTCTTAATGGATTCACGGCTTCTTACAGCGTCGCTCTTATCGTCGAAGCTAGTGACGATCACACGATACATACCTTGCTCATTCTGTGCTAGGATGGGGTTGTACCCTTGATCAGCCATACGAGCCTTAAGAGAATTGGCATTGGTAACGCTTAGGAAGCTACCAATCACCACACTGTACCTACGAAGTCCGCTGGCATCCTCTCCTACGGCTGGGGTCACCTTTTCAGGTCGTACATCGGCATTGTCGGTCACCACTGGGATGATCTCATCCTTAGGAGTCTCCTCGGCCTCTTTAGCGATTTCTCTCTGCTGTGCACGCTCCATTACAGCCTTATAGGCACTCTGCTTTGGTTTACAAGAAGTCATGGCACCTGCTGTGAGCAGGGCGATTGCTACGATTGCTACATACTGTACTTTCTTCATCATATTCTATATAAGTCGGTTTGAATGATTCCTTTTCCTATCAAATATAGGAGTTTTTCCCTCATTTCCCACAAAGTTAGACTTTTATTTTGTAATTTAGCCATTCAAATGGGAATATTTCTATTTTTATCATTTTTTATACGATGAGAAAGAACATTTTAACCGCTGTTTCTACAGCTTTACTCATGAGTAGTATGCCAATACTTCACTCCACAGCAGCACCCGTAGGCGACACACAGCCTACTGAATTTACACCCGAGGTGCTGATGCAAAT
The DNA here is from genome assembly GCF_000372405.1 of Porphyromonas somerae DSM 23386. Classification (GTDB taxonomy): domain Bacteria; phylum Bacteroidota; class Bacteroidia; order Bacteroidales; family Porphyromonadaceae; genus Porphyromonas_A; species Porphyromonas_A somerae. The sequence goes on from NZ_AQVC01000002.1 coordinate 83,311, forward strand.
GTGGCGACTATCGACGCCGGTGCTTTCGCCCGATGGCAAGTGCTATGTCTACACACGAACCCTTCCAAATGTAAAGGAGAATAGCAGTACCACGGAGATGGTGCTATCGACTTTGGGCAAAGGGGGAGAAAAAAAGGTGCTTCCCCTCAAGGGGCACTCGCCTATTTTCTTGGATAATGAGACCCTAGCCTATATCTCTACGGAGGGGGCGCACGCACAGGTGGGGATCATCAAGGTAGATGGCACGGGGAAGAAGGCGCTTTCGGACTTTGACTTTGATGTCACAGGTTTCCTTTTTGCACCCGATCGCTCTAAGGTGATCATTAGCCGGATGGTGGAAACGCCTAGCATTATGCGGCAAGAGAATCCCGACCTCGATAAGGCAACGGGACGGATCTACGATGACTTAATGTACAAGCATTGGGATCACTGGACCCTTGAGTACCCACAATCGTACATCGCCGAGGTGGGTGAAGGGCTTGCGATCTCACAAAAGCTCACGAATGTACTTCCTAAGGGAGAGAGCTACGAGCTACCTATAGAGCCTTTTGGTGGGATTGATCAGCTGGCTTGGCACCCTAATTCGAAGGCGATTGCCTATAGCTGCAAGAAGCTGAAGGGGTTGGCGTATGCGCGCTCTACCAATACTGATATTTATCTGCTCGACTTAACGACCGGCACCACCACTAACCTCACCGAGGGAATGATGGGCTACGATGATACGCCGAAGTTCTCGTCGGATGGTAAGTATATTGCTTGGACCAGCATGGAGCGGGATGGGTATGAGGCAGACCTCAACCGTCTTTTCATGATGAATCTTGAGACCAAGGAGAAGACCTTTGTGACCCGCGATTATGAGCTTTGGGTAGATCAGTTTGAGTGGCTAGAGGGGGATAAGGGATTCCGTTTCCTCTCCAATGACCAAGGGCTGGGCAATCTATTTGAGATAGATATTAAGAGTCTCAAGGCAACCAAAATCACTGACTACGACATGGCCGATGTAGTGGGCTTTGCTGGTAATAGCAAGGACTTCCTCTACACCTTGCAATCGATGAAGCACCCCACCGATATTTATGCTTTCCAAGCACCAAAGCGTAGGAGAGCGAAGGCAACGATGGAGAAGCTGAGCACTGAGAATGACGCACTCCTTGCTACCATTCCAAATATTGAGATACAGAAGCGGTGGATCACCACTACCGATGGCAAGAAGATGCTCACGTGGGTGGTTCTTCCTCCTCATTTTGATGCTAATAAGAAGTACCCTGCGATCCTTTATTGCCAAGGGGGGCCACAGAGCACGGTGAGCCAATTCTGGAGCTATCGCTGGAATCTCCGCACCTTTGCCTCTCACGGCTATATTATGGTGGCACCTAACCGCCGTGGTGTGCCTGGTTTTGGCAAGGAGTGGAATGAGCAGATCTCGGGCGACTGGGGCGGACAGAATATGAAGGACCTACTAGCTGCTATTGATGAGGTGGCAAAGGAGCCTTATGTAGATGCCGACCGCTTAGGATGTACGGGTGCTAGCTATGGTGGTTACACTACTTACTGGATGGCAGGCCACCACGAGGGTCGTTTCAAGGCTTTAGCGGCCCACGCTGGTATCTTTAATTTCGATGCTCAGTACCTTGAGACGGAGGAGAAGTTCTTTGCCGATTGGGATATGGGTGGTGCCTACTGGGAAGATAATGCCACTACTCGCCACACCTATGCCAATTCTCCTCATCGCTTTGTGGATAAGTGGGATACCCCAATCCTCGTTACTCACGGTGATAGAGACTACCGCATCCTCTCTTCACAAGGATTTATGGCGTTTGATGCTGCTAAGCTAAGAGGCATCCCAGCTCGTATCCTTTACTACCCCGATGAGAGCCACTGGATTCTTCAGCCACAAAATGGCATTCTATTCTACCGTACTTGGTTTGATTGGATGGATCGCTATTTGAAGAAGTAATCGCAACGTATTTATAATGAAGGCGGGCTATATGATCACTCATGTAGCCCGCCTTGCTTATTGAGAACTTACAAAACTATAACCAAATCCAGAATGTAGTGAGGATAATCCAAAGTGCTATAATCACTATCTTAGTGGCTGTATTTAGCGACTTGGAGCGCATGATGATACTGAATGGCCAGATATAGACTAGAGTGATGATGCCAGCTAGAATCATCAAAGCTAAAAGCAACCCAAAAATAGCAAGTAAAATGGACAGCCCTACCACCCATACGGTGGAACTACTGTCACCAAAGGGAAGACCAGGGAAAAATGTGCCCTCACCTATAGCCACAATCCCCCAAATCAAAGCTCCCACAATAAATAGGACTAGGAAGAAGGCCACTATCCACCAAAGGATATTATTCCGACGCTTCTCCTTTACTTCCGTCTCTGGCTCCACAGAAGTTTCATCCGTTTGGACGCCTGGTGTTTCACTTGAAATCGTCTGCCAAAGGTTTTGGCTAGTGAGTGGCTTACCCTCCATACGCAGTCGGTCGGTTGCCTCAGTGGCTTCAGGGAGCACCATCCACCCCACAATATAGAGCACCACAAAGATCCAATTGAGTGGTGTAAAGAGGAGTAGAACAGCCACTAGTCTGAGAAGTGCCACATCCACACCAAGGTGCACAGATAGTCCTGCGATGATACCGCCCAACCACTTATGCTTCGGGTCGCGGTAGAGCTTCTTATTGAGCTTCTCGGCAAAGGTCTCCTCCTTTTTCGCCGAAGCTTCAGAAGTCTCTGGCTGTGAAGACTCTCCCGAAGATGATTGCACTGATGGCTCTTCTTCTCCTCCTTCCGGAGCCTCTAAATCCTCAATTCGCCCCAGCTGAGAAATCACCTCTTTAGCTAGGTCGAGGGTCACTACTTCGTGCCCCAGTCTCATTTTTTCGGCAAATAACTCCCCGAGCCTCATCTCAAAATCCCCAACGATCTCCCCTTCTGGGTCATCGGCAAGATAATATTCGCGGATCCCCTTGATATACTGGTCTAGCACATAGTAGGCATCCTCCTCTACATAGAAATTGCGATTGGCTAGATTAACGCTTATTGTCTTTTTCATATTGGTAATGTGTGTGGTGTGTATTACTTCTCTTCTTGATCATTCACAGCCTTTTCATCCTCTTTTTGGATAAAGCGGTCATCATCACGGGTGGAGATAACATACTCCCCTTCGGCAAACTCCAAACCAGTTCGTGAGGTGCCAGTACCCCAAGAGGGTGTCTCGTTATCTAGCAGGTCTACAGAATCTCTCATCGATACCCATAGCTTTCGTAATTCATCTAGGTAGACCCTACCGGCATCCGTGATGACGTAATACTTGCGAGGAGGCCCTTGCGAGCTTTCCACCCACGTATACTTGATCAGTCCCTCCTTACGGAGCCTAGTGAGTAGAGGGTAGATAGTCCCCTCCACCACGATCAGGTCATTCTCCTTAAGGATATTGATGAGATCTACGCTATAGGCCTCCCGATGACGTAATATCAAGAGAATGGCATACTCCATTACCCCCTTGCGCATCTGCGACTTAGTTTTTTCCAACGACTCTTGCATCTTATACTTCATCTAATAGTGAATACATTTCCTTTTCGCTTGCAAGATACAAAGAATTCGGTAGTTTGCAAAACAAACAACCGAATATATACTCTTCTTTGGTATAAATATGCCTATAAAAAGAATGTTGCAAGGAGTTTTTAATGCTTCAGTCCTACCTCTAAGATAGCCACGAAATAGGTATTATCAAGGATAGGAGAAAGCAAATAAGCACCTTCTACCAATGTGGAATCGTCATAGAGGTAGAGCGGTTTAGAATCAGTCAACCTCCGAATAATAGGATCATCACGCCTCGCAATCACAAAGCGTCCACCCCTATTACCGAGATACCTTTGGGCTAGAGATAGAGCTACAAAGCCCATTGTAGGGCGAATATTCACCTCCAAACAAGGAACGAAATGCAGTGAGCCATCAGCCCAATGATAAAGGGCTGTATCCACCCCGATAATTCCTTCATAATCGTAGAGCTCCATTTCTTGCAAGGATTGGCGTACCCATTCTGCGTAGGCATCAATATCTACTCCCAATGACGCTTCACCTAGATAGCTTCCTATGTACTGTGCTTTGTGGGTGATGGCTCGATGATGACCTAAATATGCTACCGCTCCATTCTTCCGCTGGTATTCAAAGCCCAATTCATAGACAATCTCATAATAGGGCTCAATAAATAGTGACCTCGGAGGGGTCTGAACCCACTTTGTCTGCAACACTTCAGTGATATCCACGTTGCTACTATCCAGCATCTCAATGCCACGACCCGAACTGGTAAAGTCCTCCTTAAGCACCCACCGACCTGGCGATAATGCCAGCGATGGCTCCACCTTACGAGGGGGAGTATCTCGAAAGCACTTTGGCGATGCCTCAAAGACTTTATGCCAAAGCTCCATCCCTCTTTCCCTACTGGCGAAGTAAGCCATCTCAGCAGAGCTATACGGCAATTTAATAGATGGAAAAAGCCCACGCAATTCAGGTCCCCACCCCCATGGTATCAACTCCGCCCCCACAGGCAGATGTGCCGTCAGCCGAGAGTGCCGCAACTCCTCTGGCAACCTCCTTGTGACCAAGACCTTATCTTCATCTCCTGCATAGTAGATAGGAAGCGTCTGTAGGTCCTCCCTCAGCCTACGAACCATTTTAGGCGGGGTATAATGCTCTACACCTCTAAGAATAGAGGCTTCGTAACCAGGATTAAAGAAGTGTACCACCATACCATTAAGAGAATGTTGCACGAAGTGCCATTCTCGCACATTTAAATCAAATGTGCTGAGACTTTGCACGAAGGATGAGATGCAAGGCGCTGAGGATGAGACCGAAGGGAGCGTACTCACGTACGTGACCGAGGCCGAATTCCGAAAGCAACGCAGCAGATCGCCTTCGTGCAACAGTCTCATTAAAAAGGAGCCACACCGTTAAAAGCATGGCTCCTTCCATCATTTAATAAGGCTTAAGCCTCAGTTGTCTCAGTAGATTCAGTTGTCTCAGCTGGCTCTTCTGTCTTTGGAGTTTCCTCCTCCTTAGCGGTAGGATTTTTGATCTCCTCAGCTACCTCACGCTTACGCCCCTCCAGCGACTCAATCTTCTCACGAAGTGCATCAATCTTCTTCTGTATCTGCATCACCATAGGATTATCTGGCGAAGCATTGAAAAAACCAATATTATTCTCATACTGGCGTAGCTCCTCCTCGAGTGCAGAGATATTGCCATTGATCATACTCCGCTCATCCTTTAGCTCATTGCTAGATAGCTCGGTAAGATCCTTCTTCATATCCACCTTGCGTGGTCTCCGATCACGGCGATTGTTGTCACGCTGGTTATCGTTTCTCCTACGAGGACTGCGACGGCTATCGTCCATCCCCTTCAGACGTCTTAGAGCACCATAATATCTATTGAGCACCTCGCTCTTTTGATCATCAGGCACAGGGCCAACCGATGCCCACTCAGCCTCAATCTCAGCTAGTTCGGCAGTCGGATCCTCCAGCTTCTTAGCCTCCAGAGCCTCTATCTTATCAGCGATCTCCAGCTTCCTCTCCAGGTTCTCTTCACGAGAGAAGTGCTTATGATTGACCTTCTTTGCCTCAAAGAAAGTATCACACGCCTTGCGGAACTGCCTCCAAAGCTTCTGAGCCTCCCCTACTCGGGTACCCAGCTTAGAGATCACCGTCCACTCCTTTTGCAGAGCTTTCAGCTTATCGGCAGTTGATTGCCAATCGGTGCTCTCCTTAAGGGCATCGGCTTCAGCTACGATCTCGCGCATACGCTCCAGCTTAGGAGTAATCTCCTCGCTCAGTTCGCGGAGGAACGTCCTACGCTGTAGATAAAACTCATCTACCGCCACACGGAAACGCATATTTACCTCATTGAGCTTAGCCCGTGGTACACGACCAGCCGACTTCCACTCCTTACGGATCGCCTCCATTTGGTCTTCATACTCTCTCCATCCTCTACGAGTAGTTGGAAGGGTTACTAAGAGATTTTCAAGCTTCTCAATAATCTCCATCTTATGAGCACAGTTCTGCTCCTCCTTCTCCCTGAGCTCTTTGAAGTAATCATCATGACGCTTATTGATCACTGTGGAGGCATCCTTAAAGTCCTTCCACATAATATCTCTAAACTCTGGCGCCACAGGCCCCGTCTCCTTCCACATATCGTGGAGCGTCTGGAGCTCTCTGAAGGCCTTCACGATATCAGGTTCATCTGCGAGAGCACGTGCTTTAGCGATGAAGCCCTCCTTCTCCACACGATTGTGCTTGAAGTCGTACTCCTGCGCCTCCTTATTGAGTTTATTAATCTCATAGTGCTTCTCCAGCAGAGTAGAGTATTGATTGAGCAGATCAGAGCGTAGATTTTCAGGTACATGACCTATATTCTTCCACTCATTACGGATATTCTCAAATTCATTACGCACCTTAAAGAAGTCGTCAGTAGACTCAAGATTGGCCTCAAGGCGCTTAATCAGCTCTAACTTCTTATCATAATTGAGGCGTCTTTCGGCCTTCTCCTCCTCCTCTTTTTTAGCCTGTAGCTCGTGGAACCTGGTCTTAAGATTGATGAACCTTGTCAATAACTCATCCTTGGAGTCGGCCGATGCTTCAGGGGTTTCTTCGCCAGTCTCTTCCTTTTCATCAAGCTCCTCCTCGTCATTAGCGATAGGCTCTTGGTGGTTGATCATTCGCTTTAGACGCTTCATCTCCTGGAGCTCTGGCAGCTGCTCCTTATTGATCATTTCAGACAGATGATCCAATAATTCGGCAACCGAAAATGCCGAAGTATCCACCTTCTCAAGCTCTTCGCTCTCCGTAGGCTGCTCCTTCGTAGCTTCAGCACCATCAGTCTGTGTCACCTCTGTTGGGGTCACATTATTCTTCTCCTCACTAGGCGTCAAAAGAGTATTCTCTTGCTCCATAATCTTAATCCTTTCTAAAAAAAGTTCAACCACTAGTTACTCGCTAGTAGATACAAATATGTACTGCACCTCCCCTCACTTATAAAAGTGGCTAAAGATACCAAAAAAAGCAGACATCTACACAATTTTGGACCGATTACCACCCCAATAAGTGTAAAATAAACCCACAAACGTACACTATATTGGTTTATTTTTATACCTTTGCGTGATAGAAGTAATAGTCATTAAACAATGAATTATTTATCATGAAAAGAATTTCACTAAAACTAGGCGTATTAGCAAGTGCTATGGCACTGCTTGCTATCGCATGCCAACCCAACCAAAAGGAGTTTAAGCTAACAGCTACTGGACTTTCTGAGGGAATCAATGGGACTTATGCTAAGGTCTATGATATCAACAATGAGGTGATAGACTCTGTACTAATCCAAAATGGTGGCTTCGTCTACACCACTCCAGCTGATGACACTGTAGCAAGGACTATAATGGTAGGGGAGACCCCAATCGCTTTTTCTTGCGAAGAGGGTGAGTATACCCTGACACAACAAACCGACGAGGCCGGCAACACCAATTTAGTTCGTGGGGGCAAAGAAACCAGTAGCTTCGTAAAGGTTCAGGCCCTCAATGACGAAGTGGCAGCAGTCAATAAGAAGTACACCGACCTCATTAATGCCAAGATGGCTACAGTACCAGAAGGTGAGGAGCCCTCTGAGGAGCTTATCAACGAGATCAACCAGCTCCAATCAGACTTCTTCAAGGAGTATAGAGCTATCAGCGAGAAGTACTATACCGATGGGGGCAATACCATTCTAGACTACACAGCCTTCTCATACCTTGCTGGTCAGTACGACGATGCAGAGTATGTTGAGCACTTTGATGCTGCAGGAAGCATGATCAAAAACGACAAGGACCTACAAGCTCGCTACAACATGGCTAAGGCTGCCGTTAGCACTAGTGTAGGTGGTAAGTTTGTAGACTACGAGATCGTTAACCCTGCTGGCGAAAGCAAGATGCTAAGCGAGTTCCGTGAGGAGGGTAAGTACTTCCTTCTCGACTTCTTTGCTTCTTGGTGTGGCCCATGCAAGAGGTCAATGCCTACTCTAGCAGAGGTTGAGAAGCAGTATAGCAAGATCCTCTCTTCTGTTAGCATCGCTGTATGGGAAAGAGATAATGATGGCGCTGCCTATGCAGAGGTGGTAAAGACCCACAAAATCACTTGGGCAACCATGCAAGATGCTCAAAGCAAGGGCGTAGAGCTCTATGGCGTAAGTGGCGTACCTACCTTTATCCTCTTCTCACCAGAGGGCGAGGTACTCCTTCGTGGTCACGACATTGACGAGGTTAAGGCTAAGCTAGAAGAGCTTTCTAAGTAAGCCGATAACAACCGATCATATAAGGGTGCAGACTACCTAGGTAGCCTGCACCCTTTATTATGTCCGAAAAGTGACCAGGGGTTACGCATTAGAATGTTCTTACCACGAGACATTCATCAGAGAGTCAATGGGTAAGGACCTCCGCGAGGAGGTCCGATTTGTCGTAACCCCCATTCGAGGCTCGCAGAGCCGATGAATGGGGTAAATGTGGTTTCCTGAAAAAGGTTGACTCGGTTAATGTTACGTTGTTATTAATCCTGCTTTATGTTGACTTTCTAGCCTTTAGTCCTGTGAGGGGTTGACTGGAGGGCGTAGCCCGGAAGGAAACCCCTCACAGGACTAAAGGTACCAAAACTTGGGCACCTATCCTATTTTTTGATTTTCAAGGTACTCCTCTCTATAGCTTTTCCACCTCTTGGGGATTTTCCCTTTGCACTTTGAGGCTTCAACAGGTGTCTTATAGTCGAGACTCATGTGAGGCCTTTTTGTGTTGTAAAACTCTA
>NZ_AQVC01000003.1 GCF_000372405.1 Porphyromonas somerae DSM 23386
GGGATCACCTTACAATCCCCTGGCCATTGGCCTAAGAGCCGTGACTAGGGGTAGGGGTTAGTCTGTCCTCTCCGGTTTTATTCAATCTCTTGTGAGTCGGATCATCTTATTCAGGACAAAAAAAAGGTATCTCTAAGCACCTCCTTAAACCTTCCACCTATGAGGAGACTGTTGCACGAAGGCGATCTGCTGCGTTGCTTTCGGAATTCGGGCCTCGGTCACGTACGTAAGTACGCTCCCTTCGTCCTCATCCTCAGCGCCTTGCATCTCATCCCTCGTGCAAAGTCTCAGCACATTTGAAGCAAATGTGCGAGGATGGCACTTTGTGCAACATTCTCATGAGAGCAAAAACTGAGTTGCAACTAAGCATTTGCTTTGTTGCAACTCGCCATTTGCTTAGTTGCAACTCGTCGATCGCTTAGTTGCAACTCAGTTTTCGCCCTACTATATAGCAGGTGTTTCGGGGTTGGCCAATGCTGGGTGCTTTGTCGGACAGGTCGGACAGGTCGGACGCTGTGATAGATGGATGGGTGGTGACTGTGGCTGGTCACCTATCTTTTTAATTGGGAGGGGTGGGGGGTGGCTAGATATTGGCGTAGATGCTGAGGGTCTCGAGTGGGACGTTGCCGAGCTCTGAGGCGACTTGGGAGTAGTTGCTCTCTGGGGTGGTGAGGATACGGTCGCAGTGCGAAAGGGCGAGTAGCTCGCCGAGGGATTGTATTACTCCTTTCAGTGTGTCGGGGTCGGCAACGCTGTGGGGTACATAGACGCGCTCTCTAAAGATGGTGGCGAGCCGCTCACGCTCATCTTTGGAGGTGGTGGCGATGTAGAAGTTGGTCTCTCTATCGGCCTCTATCATCTCTTGCATCCGCTTGATGAATAGTTCGATGGGGCATTCGTTGAACGTGGAGCGGGAGTTGGCTCTTCGATTGATATGCACTCCTACCACGCTATTTTTCCAGCTTGCCATAATGGAGAGTACCACGTTATTGACCTCCACGGTCGATTCTAGCACATCGTACATTCCGTAATAATTGCCGAAGCTCTGGTCTGTGGCAATCAGCAGGGACTTCTCTCCATCTTTGAGAAGAGCCTCTAGCTCATCTCGGTCGCGTGAGATCATCCGTGCGAGATGACTGCCAAAGAGTACTCTATCGTACCTCAGTGATACGATGGGGTAGGAGAAGTATAGGTTATTGATCATGGGTGGCATATTTAGTAGCGTATCCCATGTTTCAGAGGCTCTCAAAGTGATCTCCTTCGTGGCTAGTCTGGGGACAAGGGTGAAAAGTCGGTCTGTGGAGACCGGCATCTCTTCGTCGGTATGCCAAATGATCTCGAGAGGGCGGTGATACTTCTCTGCCAAGTAAATCATCGAAGCCACCGTCCGTACTCTACTTGCTACTCCTCCCATGGGCACTAGTGTAATGCCCTTTGCCTGTAGCTTGCTCTCCTCTTGCTTCTCTACTACCTCACTCATCGCTTACTCTCCTTTTTTTCTTAGTCCAAAATTCCATGATTAGCTCCTTTACCTGTGCCTCGAGACCTCTAAATGTCTCTAGCCTACGCATGAGCCACCAGCCAAATATACCAATTACCAACGACCTCCACACACTATCGAGCAACGGATGCCCTGCGTGGGGGAGTAGATAATTGACCAACATCAATAGCCCAAAGAGAGCTACAATCCGCACCAGCTCTCTACTAATCGGGGTGATTTGCAGCTTTCGCCAAAGCACCAATTGCTGAAAGGTATAGCTCACCCCAAAGGTAATCATCGTAGCCACAGCGGCTCCGACCATTCCCCAGAGCTCAATCAGGTAGAGATTGAGCAGGATGGTGACTACTACCACTATTATGGTGTAGGCGAGGGTCCAGAAGTAGTACTTGGAGTACCTCAGTATGCCATTGCCGAAGCTAAAGGCGAGGTCGATTAATTTCCCCAACCCCAAAAATAGCACCACTCCTTTGCCGAGTGCATAGGTTTCGCCATTGGGAATGAGCCAAAAGAGCAGGTCGATATTGACCCAAATCGCCAGTAGTAGCAATGCCCCTACCAATAGCTGATAGCACGATACTCGGCGATAGAGCTGATTGAGCCGAGCGGTATCGCCACTGTGAATCGCCTCTGAGGCAAAGGGCGACGACATGGCACTGAGCGAGCGTGAGGGCATCTCAATTACCGCCACCACATAAAAGGCGATGGTGTAGATACCGGCTGATGCCATCCCGAGTTCGGCAGAGACCATAAAGAGGTCGAGGCGCTGCACGATGCTGCTGCCCATAGCACTCAGGAGTGTGAAGAGGGTGTAGCGTCGGAAGTCTCTCCGCACGTCGGGAGTGATGGGTTCGATAGGTGCGCTAAGTGCCTGAGGCGATATCCGTAGGCTGTAGAAGAGGGTGACACACATCATTACTCCATAGGAGAGTACAAAGGCGATCACAAAGAGGTCGAAGTCGATCCAGCCGATCCCATAAGCGATGTATGCCACGAGTAGCAGGAGCCGGAGCAGTACTTCGCGGCTCACTTTGGGCAATACTATACGCTGCCTTAGGCTACAGTAAACCTCGAGTAGGGTTTGGTAAAGGATGAAGAGCACCAGTGGCAGGACCATATAATAGTACCGCTGGAAGAGGTCTTCTTCCCCTCCTTTAGGGGAGAAGTAGGCGACCAGGGGCTCTTTGAATAGGAGGTAGGCACCGCCAAATATCAATAATCCTAGGAGTGGAATGGTGAGTAGCAGACGAAAGAAACCCCTATCTCGTCCATCATCTGTACGAAAATAGGGGTAATAGCGAATGCTGGAGCTATTGGTTGCCAAAAGGGCATAGCCCGAAACCAAAGTGGCGGCTTCGACCAACACCCTTGTGAGACCAATCTCCTCGGGGGTTAGTAGGCGGGTGATGACAAAGAAGGTGCTTAGGAAGCCGATCCCCGCACCGATTAAATTGGTGAGGGTACCTTTGAAGCTCTGCCTAAATACCACGTTCATACCGCTTGCCTATGCCTTAAGTCGCTCGTGAATTATTCTCGAGGGGTCATTGTGAGCCCTACCTCTACCACTCCTTTGACAATGGAGTCGGTGGAGAGTTGCCGGACGCTGTAGGTGTAAACCCCTTGCTCGGGGTACTGCACGCCTTCCTCTATCCGAAGGCTCTGCTCGTAGATCGCAAAACCTCCACTCCTTAGCCGAAGGTGAGATAAGGGCACATTGACCACTCGTGTGGTGAAGTGCCGAGAGGGGGTCTCGAAAGCAACCCCTATCGGTAGCTGCTGGTATCGGATGTCGCGCTTCAGGCGTAGGACGAGGTCTACATCATACAATTGTGTACTATCGAGGTCGCTTGTGCTGAAGAATATTTCCTGATCTTGTGACCACGCCTCATTGGGAAGCTGCTCAAAATAGTGGTACCGAGGTTCGTTGGGTTTACAGCCAACGCTGACCACTATCCAAAGCACTATCCATGCCACTTGGACTACAAGTTTGGCACTCGCCATACCACCACCTTTCATATCCCCTTTGGCAGCTCTGCTTACCTACTTAGTCCGATGGATTCCCGTCACGATTGTTGCGACCTCTTCGGTCCCGCCTATTTCGTGCGGTGCCCTCAGAGGCTTGAGCTTGAGGCTGGCGGTTGTTATTCCGCCTACGGCGCCGTCTGTTGCCACCCTCCTTAGCGGGGCTGGTGCTCTGTGCGTTGGGAGCTGCTTGCTTCTCTCTATTTTTCTGCCTTCGGTTATTGCCCTTGCTCCGCCTCTGTCTGCGCTCTTTTCGCTCGTCGTCAAAGCGGTTCATGCTACTCTGCAGTAGGAGGTCGTTTTGCGTTTCCTCTACGGTCGCCTTAGGTGCTAGCTCCTCATCGCCTTGGAGGTTGTAGGGTAGCTTGCCCGCTTTATTCTGTGCGATAATCTCATGGGCTCGCTCCTTGGAGATGGTGATGGGCTCAGAGACCTCTCGATGGTCACGTGCCTTTGGCACGTAGGTGAGCTGACCTGCTAGGATGTCGGCTTTCATAAATCGATAGTCGCCAACGGAGGTTCGTAGCTCTATGGAACGGTGGGGGAGCTGCTGCTGTGCCTCGAGGTAGGTGTCGGCCTCGAAATTAAGGCAACACTTGAGCTTGGCACACTGACCTGCTAGCTTTTGGGGATTGAGGGATAGATCTTGCAGACGAGCAGCATTGGTGCCTACAGATACAAAACTAGTCATCCAGCCTGAGCAACATAGCTGTCGACCACAAGGGCCCAATCCTCCGATCCTTCCCGCCTCTTGTCGAGCTCCGATCTGCTTCATCTCCACACGGATATGAAAGGCCTCTGCCAGCTTTCGGATCAATTGACGGAAGTCTACTCGCCCCTCGGCGATGTAGTAGAAGATGGCCTTTTGCCCATCTCCCTGATACTCTACATCGCCTATCTTCATCTCTAGACCAAGGGCGTCGGCGATCTGGCGACTGCGGATCATTGTCTCTTGTTCTAGGGCTTTGACCTCGTAATACCGCTCCATATCTGAGGGCTTGGCAATACGATAGATGCGGCGTGGCTCGCCATTGGGGTGGCGGTAGTTGACCTTCGCCATCTGCTTTTGTACCAACTTTCCGGTCAGCGTTACCTCTCCAATGTCGTGGCCGGGAAACGCCTCTACCGCAACCATATCCCCCTTGTGGAGGTCTAGTGCCAGGCTATTGAGGAAGTATCCCTTGCGTGTATTCTTGAATTGCACCTCTACAAACTCCTCGCTATTGCACCCCTCTGGGAGATCGCGGAGGTAGTCGGAGACGCTAAGTTTCTTTTTGCGGTTGGCAGCAAACCCTTCGGCTCTAGGCGAGGAGTAGTGTGTACCAATATTATTGATATCTTCTTGGATCATTACTTATTCGATATTATATACAATATCTACAAAGTTACCTTTTTCCAGAGATTTCTACAAGTTGAAGAAAATGCCGATCTTGGCTCTCTCAATGTATCTAGACCTTACTAGCTACATTATAAGTCTATTTGGATGGTACTCCGAAGTTGACTCGATAAGTGATCATTGGGAAGAAGGTGAAATGGTATTGTGTAACGTACCTCTGCCTATCGACATCATACATCTTGGCAGCAACGTTTTTGCGATTGGTGATATTGACAAGATCGATTCCCCACTCTTGCGTAGCCTTTGGCCCGTAGAGACGGAGCCCAAATCGAGTATCTATGCGTAGATATGCGGAGAGCTGGTGTGCCATCCACTGGTCTCTTTGGTAGATAATTTTATGCTGTGCAATAGACTTGGCTTCGTCCACTGGCGTATACCGAAGTCCCCCTGCTAGAGCCACCTGTGGAGCAGCGAATAGCGTCCATTTCTTATTGAAGGGATGTTCAATGCCACCAGTGATATTAAGGATGTACTTTCCATCAAATGCCGTGCTGAACTCCTGTTGAAGAATGGGGTCGGTGTAGAGCGAACGGTATAGCGTCCCAGAGATGAGTAAGAAGTAATTGTGGCTAAAATACTTCTCAAGAGTCAGCTCCACACCATAGTTTCGTCCTTTGCCAATATTCTTAAGTCCAGGGATCCGCTCCATATTATTCTCCCCAGCTCCATAATTAAGTAAAGAGGTGCCATAGGCATGGTCCTCTGTAGGTATCTCAAAGTGGCTTTGATAGTAGAGCTCAGACTTCAATCTCCAATCACTATTCCACTGATAGTTATAGGATAGGTTGATGTGCCAACTTTTAGAGAAGCCTAGGTTGTGGCTAGAGGGATCAAGCTCTCCCATACTATCTTTCACGAAAAAGAATGTATGGGGTGGTAGCTGAGCATACAGCCCCCCTGATAGCCCGAGTGTGTGCTGAGAGCCTATCCGGTATTCAAGTCCTGCACGGGGCTCTACTGAGTAGCTGCCATTAAGTGGTAGGTACATATTATGTAACCCTATAGTACTTGATACTCTCTCTGAAAAAAGGTGCTGATATTGTGCATACGCTCTTATGAGACCAAAGCCTGACCGCAGGTCATTGAGGGGAAAGGGGTACTCTGAGGAGAGGTTGTAAGCATTGAGGAGATAATAGTCGAGTACTAGCCCGGCGTAGATTTGGTCACGCTGTGATCTGAAACGGTGGTGTATATCGGCTGTCACTGAAAGCTTATGCTCTCGGCTTCTATCTAGGTAAATCATTTTCCAATCACTCGTTTTAGGGAGCATTACCGTATCTACCTTCATATCAACCTTATTGTAGTTCCATGAGAGTGTTGCTTTGAGGTCGGTCTGCGGGCTAAGTTGCCCTTGGTAGGTTAGCCCGACCATTGCCAGTTGGCTCCTTAGCTTTATTAGTTGGTCAAAGCTAGTCTCCTCCACCTCTACCGTCGATCCAGAGTTAAGATTACTCAATTGAATATCTATTCCGCTTGTCCCCATCAATGCGATGAGCGATAATTGATGCTCGTCATTTAGTTGCCAATGGAGTTTTGTGGTGAGGTCTTGATACTTGGGTACCGTGGGCATCTCTTTGTTAAATAGCTTCATAGCGTAGCTCATGAGTTCTGGTATCGAATACCTATATGAGGCAATGTAAGTAAGCTTCTTCTTGTCAATAGGACCTTCGCTCATCAATTCCAGACCATTGTAACCCATTTGAAAGCGCATCTGATGCTGGCGTGGGTTCCCTTTTCGAAGATTGAGATCAAAGATGGCTGCTAGGGCATTTCCCTGTAATGCTTGCCACCCACCCATAATAAAATCGGAATTGGTCACTAAGTTCATATTGAGTGCTGTTACCTGCCCTGCCGTCATACCAATACCTGCATTGAAGTGGTTGGGATTAGGGATCTCAATACCATCCATACGATATTGTACTCCCAAAGGCGAATTACCGCGAACTACTATTTCATTTCGTGAGTCATTGATAGGCATCACACCAGCAAAGCTTCGTACCATACGTGCTGGATCTCCCAACGTCCCCGCATAGCGGTCAGCCTCCTCTACGCTAAAGCTACGAGCACCAGCATAGAGCAGTGGCTGAATGGGGCGGCTTTTATCGTGGATTCGGACAATTTCTACTCCGTCTAGTGTGTAGGAGGCAGGCTCCAGAGAGAGCTCTAGGTACTCCGATCGACCCACGGTGAGGACGATCTCTATCTCTTTTGTTTCATATCCAATGCAGCTGACTCGGAGGTTATGTCGTCCTACAGGGGCAGTGATTGAAAACTTTCCATGGGCATCTGTTGTTATTCCGATAGGAGGGTTCGTCCCCACCACGAATAGAGTGGCATCTGGAATGGTCTCTTTATTTGCCGTGCTGATAATCCTCCCAGTTATGGGAACCATTTGTGCAGATGCGTAAGTGAATAGTGCTATAAGTAGCAGACCAAGTAGAGCAATTCTTCTAAACATACACCTATTATTATTCGCTAATATCTGCCTGCAAATGTACTGTACTACTATTTCAATAGGTTAATATTGACGATACAATTCTGTTAATCTATTACTGTTATTGTGTCTGTTCAATATTACGAAGTATGAGAATGCAAATGGATTGCGGGGAATTATCAGTAACTTGCAAGCGTAATCAAAAAAATAAAGAGAGATGAATATAGAGAGACAGTTTACAGTCACCGGCATGATGTGTGCGGGGTGTGTAGCTACGGTGGAGGGGGCACTCCGCAAGGCAAGTGGGGTGCAGGAGGTATCGGTCAATCTGATGGAGGGACGGACACTTGTTACTTATAACGACCAAGTGACTTCGCCCGAGGAGCTACAACGGATTGTCCGAAGCATCGGGTATGATATGCTGATAGAGGCTGAGGCGAGCGAACGGGAAGCGATCCGTGAGGAGGGGGAGAGCCGTGCGTTGAAGGCTTTGAGACGGCGGTTGATCGTTACGGTGCTGCTTGCTATCATCGCCATGGTGGTGGGTATGTATGGGGGGCATTGGGGTATCTCCTCGGCGTGGGTGCTGAGGATCAATGCGGTGATTGCCACGGTGATTCTCCTCTGGTCGGCAGGCGACTACCATCTGCGGGCATGGAAGCAACTACGGCACGCCTCCTTCACGATGGATACGCTGATCAGTATGAGTACGCTCACCGCCTATCTATTTAGCCTGGTACGCTACTTGGCACTCGGCGAGGTGGAGAGTGGCGACCTCTTTGGCAATAGTTACTTCGACGTGGTGGGGATGATCGTCTCCTTTGTGCTACTCGGTCGCTATATAGAGGAGCGGGCGAAGCAACGCACTAATACTGCCCTCCGGCAGTTGATGGCACTGGCTCCCGACTCGGCGATGGTGGAGCGAGAAGGGGTTTGGTTGGAACTTCCCCTAAGCGAACTGGTGGTGGGGGATAGGATCCGCTTGCGTCACGGAGATAGTGTGCCGGTGGATGGCCAGCTAGAGGCGGAGGGTTCCTTTGATGAAAGTAGTATCACTGGCGAACCCTTGCCTCGTACCAAAGTGGCGGGCGAAGAGGTCTACTCTGGGAGTATTTCCGTGGGTAAAGCAACCACTTTTATCGCCACAAAGGTAGGCGAAGAGACGCTCTTGAGCCGTGTGGTAGAAGCGGTTCGCCATGCCCAAGCGACCAAAGCTCCTATCCAAAGGATTGCCGATAAGGTGGCGGGCTACTTTGTCCCTACCATCCTTTTTCTTGCCTTGGTAACGCTATTGGCGTGGGGATTGGGTGGAGGTGAAACCCCGTGGTTACACGGCATCTACTTCGCCATCAGTGTGCTGGTGATCGCCTGCCCTTGTGCCTTGGGATTGGCCACCCCCACAGCCATTACCGTAGCGATGGGCAAAGCCTCTTCCCTCGGTTTGCTGGTGAAGGATGCTACCGCCCTGGAGCAATTGGGCAAGGTGACCGACGTGGTCTACGATAAAACCGGAACGCTCACCAAAGGAACCCCCACCATCGTGGCGGCTCAATGGCTGACGAGAACGCCCGAGAATGAAGCGCTCCTCGTACGTGCCGAGCAGATGAGTAGCCACCCCCTAGGCGCCGCCATCATTGCCGCCTACAGTGCAATGGGCAGCGACGCCACCCCCGAATCACTCACCGAGGTACCTGGCAATGGGCTCTTCTTTTGCCATAATGGGGAGAATTACCGCATCGGCAGTCGTGCCTTTGTCTGGTCCGATAGCTCGATGGATTCGGTCGATATTGAGGCATTGGAGCGAGACTACCCTTTCGCCACGATGGTTTATTATGCCACCGATGATCAGCTACTGGCGGTGCTGGTGATTGAGGATGAGATACGGGAAGAGGTGCCAGAAGCGATGGCTCAGCTCGCCACCCGCCATGGGGTGACGGTGCATCTGCTCTCGGGCGACCAAACAGGTCGGGTGGAGTCTTTCGCCAAGATAGCAGGCATCGAAAAGGCCCAAGGGGAGCTCTCGCCCCTCGATAAGAAAGCATACATTGAGCAATTGCAATCGGAAGGAAAGGTGGTGGCAATGGTGGGAGATGGCATCAACGACTCTCCTGCTTTGGCAACTGCCGACCTTAGCATTGCCATTGCCAGTGGTAGTGACATCGCTACCGAGGTGGCACAGCTCACCGTTGTCTCGGGTTCGCCCTTTGCCCTTGAGCAGGCGATCGCCCTCTCCAAGCGGAGCAGTCGGATCATCCACCAAAACTTCTTCTGGGCTTTCTTCTACAACATGTTGGCGGTGCCAATAGCTGCCGGCTTGTTCTACCCCGCCCTCTTTGTTAGCCCGATGATTGCTGCTGCCGCGATGGCGTTCAGCTCCGTCACCGTGGTGCTCAATAGTCTCCGCCTCAGGCGTTAATCGGTGAGGTGACCCTTGGGGAGGCGGTAGTTCCAGACGTGGTGTGGGTCTTGTGGAATATTGATCTGCTCCGCTTCGGGTGGAACCTCTGACCCAAAGCCAGTGAGGACAAACCAGTCCTGTAGCGGAAGGACAAGTAGAATGGAGCGGGGCGACTGAAGCAACGCATTCACCAACCCACGAGGCGAGATATCCTCTTCAAAGTGGTAGCTCTCAGCCAGTGCCTTCCGCTCCTTCTTTGATAGCGTATGCCACCAACCTCGTAGCGAAGGCATATCGTGCGTTGAGGTGGTGACGAGTGAAAGCTGGGGGATATCCTCAGGCTCCACAAACGTGCGACCGAGTAGCTTCGGCATCCGCAATACCTCTAGCGAAATGATTTCAAGCCCCCTCAGCACCTCATGGATACATTGGGGCAATACCCCAAGATCCTCGGCACAAAGCAATAGGTCGCTCGCCGAAAGAATGCTCGTGAGTCGCTCCAAGGCGGTAGCGGTCCACAGGGCGTCATTCTCCTTATAATAATAGTTGTAAGAGAGCCCGAGTAGCCGTTGCTGCTCCTCCTCCGAAAGGGCTTCGAAGCTCTGGCAACCTGCCGGCTCTAGTGGCGGATGATACGCTCCCCTTTCGTCCTTATTGAAGAAAGGCTCCAAGCCACGCACCTGCTCCTCGGCATACCCCTTTGCTGGCACATACCAACCTGTAGCGGCATCGCCACTCCCTACTGGAATGCTCCAAATGCGGAAGAAGCCGAGGATATGATCAATACGAAGGGCATCAAAGTGCCGTGACATGGTCTGTAACCTTTGTCGCCACCATTGATAGCCATCACGTGCCATCGCCTCCCAATGATAGGTCGGAAAGCCCCAATCCTGCCCTGTAGCCGAAAAGGCATCTGGCGGTGAGCCCGCCTCTTTATCGAGGCAAAAGAGATGCGGTGCCACCCAAACGTCCACACTATCGCGCGACACCCCAATCGGGAGATCCCCCTTGATGATAATCCCCCGCTTATGTGCTTCATCTCGTAGAGCACTCAATTGTTGATAAAGATGGTATTGGATAAATTGATACTTCTCCACCGACTGCTCCAGCTGATACCCACGATAGATTTTGTCCTTTTGCCACTCCGCCAACACCTCGTCATAGGGCGGATACTGCGATACACCTCGCTCCGGATAAAGGTCGCGTATCGCACAAAAGAGTGCGTAGGGTAGGAGTTGCGACCGCTCCTCCTCAATAAACTTCAGGTACTCCCGACTTCGCTTCTGCAGAGCCCATCGGTCAAAGAGTAGCTCGATTACCTCCTCCTTAAATCGTGACACCGCTACATAGTCTACCGCATCAAGGGCATCCAAAAGCCTTGCCCTATGCTCCCATAGAGGTCGCTCGGGTGCGGTCCGATAACCCGGTAGCCTCCGCAAATCCATATAGATAGGGTGCAACCCATAGGTAGTGATGGCACTATAGGGATAAGAGTCTCGCTCCGAATGAGTGAATGTGGTATCGTAGATCGGCAGAAGTTGCAGCACCGATTGCCCTCGTTTCTGCATCCAATCCAGCAACTCCACCGCTGCCGAAAAGTCACCTATCCCCTGCGTTGCCTTTCCTCGTAGCGAAAAGAGGGGCACCGCTGTGCCAGTTAAGGTGCGGGGCAGTGGCTCCTCCTTTGCAACGCCTTCAAAAGTAGGCTCCGGAAGCGGGCTCAGAGTAAAATGCCCCGTTTCCGAGGGGCGGTAATATCGATTATCCCCTTTCTCCCAAAGAATCTCCCCATCGGGTCGCCTCCAGACCAACTTGTACTCCGTCTCAATAGCCTTAGGGAACTGGAGTAGATAGCCGTGCCGACAAAGGGTAAGAGGCATCCCCTCCTCCACATGCCACCCCCCGATAGAAGGGTCGGCACCCACCAAAAGGAGGTCGCCATCATAAGCTCGATGGATGGGAACCAAATAGGCCTCTCGCGACGTAGTGGAGAACGAAGGCATCCGATACTTCCTCAGATTGCACTCCCTTAAGAGATGTGCCAAAGGAGCTTCTGTATAGCGATGCCATGGAGTCGCCTCCATCCAATAATCGTGCACCGTCGCCTTGCCCTCGCCATTGATAGAAAGGCGAAGAGTATGGGGCGAACTTGGAGGTTCTACTCTCTGCAAAAGTCCCTCCCGCTCAATTCGGTAGTGGTAAATCAATTCTACTGACGTCGTCTCATCAAGGTCCAGCAGTAGTCGCCACGTAGCACGACCATTGTCGGGCGTGAGAGGCTTCTCGGTGGGCACCCCATTGATCGTCCCCACCCAGTAAATCTGCACCATCGGGTCAGCCGCATAGTAAGGCAGCACAAAGCTGATCTGTGGCATATATAATATGGTATGTAAAAAAGAGAACTTACTTCTCCTCTGTGGTCAATCGTAGTTTAGAGAAGTCGACGCCAAAGGAGATGTCCATCCGACGCCCCTCCACCACTAGAGGGTCATTGGCCTGAACAAACTTCAGCCTATCCCTAACCATAGAAAGAGGTACATGCGTCACCTTCCCTGCCCGCATGCTCACCATCACACCAAAGACGCCATCGGCAATCAATTGCGAAGCGTGTCCGCCCAACTTGGTACAAAGGTTGCGGTCAAACGAAGAGGGGGCTCCGCCTCTCTGCACATATCCCAGAACCGTCTCACGGCTATCAATATCAGCCTCCTCGCGTAGCTTACGAGATAGGTAATGGCCAGCCGACTCACGCTCCGCCTCAGGCTGCTCCTTTTGCTCATCAAAGACAACCCCCTCTGCCACCACAATGATGGCATAGTTCTTTCCCTCCTCATAGCGCTTGCGGATGGCCGCCTTCACCAACTCTAGGTCGCACCCTAGCTCAGGGAGCAAGATCACATCCGCCCCACTCGCCATCCCCGAGTGGAGAGCGATCCAACCTGCCTCGTGCCCCATCACCTCCACCACAATCACCCGATTGTGGCTCTGTGCGGTGCTATGAATGCGATCAATTAGCTCCGTAGCGATACTCACTGCTGTGTCAAAGCCAAAGGTGATATCGGTGCCATAGATATCGTTATCAATCGTCTTGGGCACTCCAATCACATTAAAACCGAGTTCCGAGACCACGGCAGCTGTCTTTTGTGTGCCATTGCCACCGATGCAGACAATAGCATCGAGCCCCAGCTCCTTCCATGCCTTCTTTAGCTCCTCTACCGCTTCATCTTGCTTTAGCAGCGCCTTACGAAAAGCCTTGTCTCTACTGGAGCCCAGAATCGTCCCTCCCATACTGAGCAGACTAGAGAGGTTCATCATGTTCAGCTCAATATAATTCTTCGTGGTGATGCCGGTAAACCCGCCCATAAATCCCAGTACCTCCATGCCGTGTGCATGAATGGCTGTTTTCGCCACCGCACGTATGGTGGCATTGATTCCAGGGGCGTCGCCACCCGAGGAGAGGATCCCGATTCTCTTTGGTTTCATGGTAGTTGTTATATCTATAGTTATTTCACTTCCTTCTCCTTACAAAGATAGATAAAATATACCTATGTCGCACTAGGCGAATACCCAAATCTGGGATTACCAACGATAGTCCAACCCTACTTCTACTCAGAGCACCCCCTCGCTGGTTACCAGTGAGGGGAAGGTTGGGGGTGGTGTAGGAGGGCAAAAACTGAGATGCAACTAAGCAATCGGTGAGTTGCAACTAAGCGATTGGCGAGATGCAACAAAGCAAATGCTTAGTTGCATCTCAGTTTTTTTGCTTTTATATAGTGTTGTTTATCAGTGGGTTACAAGGCGCCTAAAATTGCCTTGAATTTACCCGCGTTGAATGATACGTAAACCCTATAAAAGACACCTAGTATGGAGGGTGGATGCGTCAGCGTTATGAAAAACGATTCTATTGAAGTGGAATGTGGTAGGAATTTAGTAGATTTGTGGTGTAAATGTTTAGATGTTTAATATCAATCACATTCATAAGTTATGAAAAAGTGGATACTTGCCCTTGCCGTTGTGGCGCTTGCCTCATTTGGTGCTACTGCACAGACCGTTAGCCTTAGCTACGATGACGGCAATAATGGCTTTAGCCTACTCACAGAGAAGCCTCACGAGGTGAAGCTCAATCTTATCACCTCTACTGTGATGCTTCACCCTGAGGTGGCTTACGACTACACTATCAATACCGACTTATCGGTGGGCGGTAGGGTCTCTTTCAATATTAAAAACGACAACGATCAGGCAGATGAAACCTTGGGCAACTTCCAGATCTCTCCTTACGTGCGTTGGCATTTCTATAAGAATACCAGTGGTAATGCCCTCAGAGGCTTTTATGTAGAGGGTAATATGGCATACACCAATTACACCTACGTCTCTAATCGTATCCTTAATGTGAATGATCCTGAGCATATAATGACCACTGAGAAGTCGAAAGCCAATCAGTTTGGTCTCGGTGTGGGTGCTGGTTACCGCTGGATCACCAAGGGTGCGTGGAGCTTTGAGCTAGGTGCTGTTGCTGGCAGAAACCTTCTCAATAATGACGCCCCAAATGTCTATTGGAATACGATTTTCTCCATCGGTAAGCGATTCTAACGAGCGATGCTTGGCGTAGTTACTTGGACGGTTGATCCGATCATCTTCCAATCGGGGGGCTTGCGTCTCGGCTGGTATGGAGTGCTCTTTGCCGTAGGACTGATCGTCTTTGGTGGGACCATTCTCTCCAAGATGTGGAAGCACGAAAACCTCACCGAGAAGTCTTTTAATCAGTTGGTCTTTTACGTGCTGATTGCGACCATTGTAGGGGCGAGGCTAGGGCATTGCCTCTTTTACGAACCTAGCTATTACCTGGCCAATCCCGTTGAGATCCTCAAGACGTGGGAGGGGGGACTGGCGAGCCATGGCGGTGTGATTGGCATCATGATCGCCATCTGGATCTACTCCAAGAAGGTGAGCCACCAGAGTATGCTTTGGACCTTTGACCGCCTCTGCGTGCCAGTGGGCTTAGTGGCGGCGATGATTCGCCTCGGCAACCTGATGAATCACGAGATCTATGGCCATGCTACCGACCTGCCATGGGGTTTCCGCTTTATTGAGAATATCCATCAGTGGCAAGCAGGAGCAGAGCCTATCTTCTCCGCCCCTTCGCACCCTACCCAGCTCTACGAAGCAGCGATCTACCTACTGGTCTTTGCGGTCTGCATGTGGCTCTACTGGAAGCGTGATGCCCAGAAGCGGGAGGGGCTGATCTTTGGCGTAGCGATGGTGATGATCTTTGTGGGGCGCTTCCTTGTGGAGTTTGTGAAGAACGATCAAGTAGGCTTTGAAGAAGGTATGACCCTCAATATGGGCCAGTGGCTCAGCATTCCCTTTGTGATTATTGGGATAGCTTCGATTGTCTATAGCTTCAAGCAGCCGATTAAGGAGTACCGCCGAGGTGGCAACAGCATATACCAAAAGTAGTTATTTACCTGCCTAGTGTAGGCAAAGTTATTTTATCTATATGAAGTATCAACTCAAAATCAATGATTCGACCTATTACTTTGGTCAAAACGATAGAACACAGACACTCTTTGAGCATCTCTACCCCCTTCCTCACGGTATGGCGTACAATAACTATCTCATCAAAGACGAGAAGAATGTACTGCTAGATACCGTAGATGTAAAGTTTTCGGAGCGTTTCTTTTCGCAGCTAGATAGTGCCTTGGATGGGGATCCACTTCACTACCTGATTGTACAGCATATGGAGCCCGACCACTCTGGTTCGATCGGTCTTCTGCTTCGTCGGCACCCCGAGGTGACTCTAGTGGGCAATAAGAAGACCAAGACCATGCTTGAGGGGTATGGCGTATGCACCGATAAGTTTATGGAGGTAGATGAAAAGACTCCGCTCAATATCGGTAGCCGTGAGCTACAGTTTGTCTTCGCTCCTATGGTGCACTGGCCAGAGGTAATGTTTACCTACGATGCCAAGGAAAAGACCCTCTTCTCGGCCGATGCCTTTGGTGCTTTTGGGGCGATTGATGGAGGCTTTTGGGATGAGCAGCATGACCTTGCTACCTATATGCCCGAGGCACACAGATACTATACGAATATTGTAGGTAAGTACGGTAGCTTTGTGCAGCGGACGCTGGATAAGGCACTGAAGCTGGATATCGAGGTGATTGCCCCTATCCACGGGGTAGTATGGCGGAAGCATATCCCTGAGATCCTGGAGCTCTACCGCCAGATGGCTACCTACGAGGCAGAGCCTGGGGTAGTGGTGATCTACGGCTCAATGTATGGCAATACGGAAGAGCTGGCCGAGGAGATCGGTCGTTCGCTAGGGGCACACGGGGTCAATCGTGTGGTGCTGCATCACATGGGCTACTCTAGTGCTTCGCAGGTGATCTCCGATGTATTCCGCTACAAGGGCGTCATCATCGGTTCACCTACCTATAATAATGGAGTGTGGCCCAATGTGCAAGATGTGCTTTACCAATTGGCAGAGCGCAATATCCCCGACCGCCTCTATTCAGTCTTTGGTTCGGGTACATGGAACCCCAATACCATCAAGCCACTAGAGGAGTGGGCTGAGGCTCGCAAGTGGACTAAGGTGGCAGACCCTATCAAGCTCTCCCAAGCTCCCTCAGCCGAGGATAAAGCAACCGCATGGGAGCTAGGTCGGGTGATGGCCGAAGCGGTGCTGAAATAATATTTTGATACAGAAGCGATGGAGAAGGGAGCGTGCCCTAGAAGGGGGTGCCGCTACACTCCATCGCTATTTTTACCATACAATAAAGAAAAGGTTATGAGAGTAATTATCCAAGAGAACAAAGAATTGCTAGCTAAGTGGGCTGCACGCCACGTGGCTGAGCGTATCAATAATGCCCATCCTACTGCCGATAAGCCCTTTGTGCTAGGACTCCCTACCGGCTCTACTCCACTCGGTATGTATCACGAGCTGATTGAGATGAACAAGGCTGGCAAGGTGAGCTTCGAGCATGTGGTTACATTCAATATGGATGAGTACATCGGTATCCCTAAGGAGCACGAGCAGAGCTACTACACCTTTATGTGGAGCAACTTCTTTAGCCATATCAATATCAAGGAGGAGAACACCAATATCCTCAACGGCAATGCCTCTGATTTGCAGGCAGAGTGCGAGCGGTATGAGGAGAAGATCAAGTCTTACGGTGGCATCGACCTCTTCATCGGTGGCATCGGCGAGGATGGGCATATTGCTTTCAATGAGCCTGGCTCTTCACTTTCGTCACGCACCCGCATCAAGACCCTCACTTCGGATACCATCGAGGTCAACTCTCGTTTCTTCGATAATGATATCAACCTAGTGCCTAAGACCGCTCTTACCGTGGGCGTAGGCACCATTATGGATGCTAATGAGGTGATGATCCTTGCCAACGGACAGAAGAAGGCAACGGCACTAAAACAAGGGATTGAGGGCGGCATCAGCCAGATGTGGACCATCTCGGCTCTACAGCTACACCCTCACGGTATCATTGTTTGCGACGAAGCAGCTTGTGGCGAACTACGTGTGGCTACCTACCGCTACTTTAAGGATATTGAGAAGGACAATCTAGCGCTATAAGTATATGATGACGAAGAAGGGACTCCTATTCGCCACCTTACTACTCCTTTCTACCTGCCTACTCTCTGCTCAAGAGGGGGGCATCAAGGTCTATCCCTCTCGCCACGGAGTGGAGGCGGGAGCACAGCACAAGACGCTCCTAGCCATTGAGCTAGAGGAGCCTCTCAAGCGTAGCGATCAGCTACAGCTCCGTTTCGCCATTCCTACTGAGAGCCAACGACTGATAGAGAGTCTGGAGATTCTGAGCTCCGATTCTCTTGCGGTGCGTGACTTGGATGATTACAAGGGGCGAGTGAAGTATGCCACTCACCCACTCAATAGTTGGTGCGAAGCAACGCTAACAGGAAAGGCGTACGAAGGGGCCAAGGTACTCTACCTCTCCGCCAACCTAGCTACACCTGAGCACTATTCGCCACACCACATCTTACGCTGTAGGATGAAGGAGCTGTCGCTCAATGGACAGACTGTGGAGGCAAAGCAGGTGGGCGATGAGACGTTCCGCCGTTTCTTCAGATCGTACAAGCCACTATTTGTGCCTGGTGATGGAGGTAGTCGCAACTACCGTATCCCTGTGATTCACAAGACTCAGAGTGGAGTGCTTCTTGCTTTTGCCGACCGACGGAAGTTCAATCAGACCGATATCCCCGAGGACATAGACATTATTCAGCGTCGCAGCTTTGATAATGGTAAGACTTGGAGTGAGCCTGAGATCCTAATCCGTGGCACTGGCTACGGCAAAGGGTATGGCGATGTGGCAATTGTGCAGGCGAAGAGTGGTAAGCTGGTGATGCTCTTTATTGGTGGGCAAGGGCTTTGGCACGGTCGCCCCGATACCCCGATGCCTACCTATATGATGACCAGTGACGACGATGGTGCCACCTGGAGCCCCGCACGCGACATCACCCACTTTATCTACGGCTCGGAATGTACCGACCCGCAGAGGAGCCAATTCTGGAGTGCCTTCTGTGCTTCGGGTCAAGGGACCGTGACGGAGAGTGGTCGTATCATGTTTGTCACTGCTATTCGCCCCGATGCCAATTACCGATTGGATAACTACCTCGTCTACTCCGACGATGAGGGGGAGACGTGGCAGGTTTCGGAAAGAGCCTATGCTGGTGGCGATGAATCAAAGGTGATCGTGATGCCCGATGGAGCGGTGCTGATGAGCATCCGTAACCCCCACAAGGGCGACCGTATCTTTAGGGTCAGTTACGATGAGGGAAAGACGTGGCAACCTACTCAGGACTATGCCGGTCTGCACGACCCCGCCTGTAACGGTGCCCCGCTTCTGATGGAGCAAAATGGACTGAAGATGCTACTCCACTCGCTTCCGTATGGACCTAATAAGCGGTGGGACGGCGCCCTCTACGGCTATGACCCCTATCGCCAGCAGTGGAGCGATGCAGTGGTGATCAACCCTGGCATGAGTGCCTATAGCGATATGGTGGACCTCGGCGATGGCTTGATTGGCTACTTTGTAGAGGAAGATGATGAGATGTCAATGGTCTTCATCACCTTTACCCTCGAGGATCTCCAAGCGATGCAGAGAGAGCACTGAATGAGGTAATTCGCTTCTTTGTATTTCTTGTGAGCTTTGTCTCTTAATACGAATGATGTAAGATTTATGTTGGGAAGAGTTTTTAGAAGAGCTTGGTTAGTTGGGCTCTGCCTAATTTCATTGACTGTGAAGGGAAATGCTCAGGAGAGTGGGCGCCACTTCAATCTGGAGGTACACACCCGAGGCGGGTATCGAGTAGAGGGTGTGGAGCCATTTAAGGAGACGACGGGCGGTCGCTTCGCTTTTGACCACTTGATGGTGGGTGTAGAGGGACGGTTTACCCCGAAACTCTCCTATCGGTATGTGCAGCGTTTTAATAAGGATGCTACAATCTATCGGCTCGAAAACCTAAGCAATGCGATCGATTACGCCTTCTTGAAGTATCAGGCGAGTGACCGAGTGGCGGTGACGGTGGGTCGGCATGCTAAGCTGGTGGGGGGATTTGAGTTTCAGGAGTACCCCATCGATGTCTACGACTTTAGCTGGTATGGCAATCAAATCACCTGCTACCTCACTGGGGTGAGTAGCTCTTTTCAGCTCTCACCAACCCAGGAGCTGGCTCTGCAGGTTACCAATAGCCGCACTCGGGAGCAGAGGGAGGCCTTTGGACACGATGATATTGTGGCACTACGCTTCCCCCTCATGGGAGCGATGGCGTGGAATAGTAGCTACTTCGACCGCCAACTTCAGCTAAGGTATGCGGTCGCTTTTGCCCCCTTGGCAAAGGGAAAGAAGATGTTTACCATCGGGACGGGACAAAAACTGGACTTTGGTCGCTTTAATATCTATCTCGACCTCCTCTACTACCACTCCGACCTCGATTACCTAGGCGTGCTGAGGGGGCATGGCATTCCAGCAAAGGCGATAGAGCGGTGCGACAACCTCAGCACCGTACTAGAGGCTCGCTACAGCTTCTCTCCTCAGTGGCAACTGCAACTCAAAGGGATCTACGACACGGCTCGCGCCAAGATCTACGACCAAGCGGAGCGAAGTCAGCTCAATAGACAGCTCTACCAAGCAGCACTGCAGTACTATCCGATGGAGGGACAGCACTGCTACTTCTTTCTAAGTGGTACCTACCAAACCTTTGGTCACAGCGGGGCATTGACCGTAGGTACTCCCGACCAATTCAGGTGTGCTCTGGGGCTAGTGGCCCGTCTTTCGCTCTTTAGCAAAGCGTGGTAAGCCACTTCGCAATAGTTGGGGCAAAGTAACGATGCTCCAGCACCTGCACCTTCTGCTGAATCTCCTCTGCCGTATCGGTGGAGGAGATTTCTGTTGTGGCTTGGAAGAGGGTAGTGCCACGGTCGTACTCCTCATCGATCACATGGATAGTAATCCCCGAGGTGGTCTCGCCTGCTGCTTTTACCGCCCTATGTACATTCATCCCATGCATCCCTTTGCCCCCATACTTGGGAAGTAGAGCGGGGTGGATATTGACGATCCTATCGGGGTAGGCACTGAGGAGAAAAGACGGAATCAGTCGCAAGTAGCCAGCTAGCACAATAGCATCCACATGATACCCCTCTAGCAAGGGCAAAAGGGTGCTACTAGAGCCCAGCTCCTCACGGGTCAGATAATGAGAGGGGATGCCAAAGGCCTTCGCTCGCTCCTGTACATACGCCTCTTTTTGGTCGGTGATCACGCAGGCAATCTGTAGCTCTAGCTCGGGGTGAGCTTGGAAATATTCGGCTATTTTCTGCATGTTGCTACCACTCCCTGAGGCAAATATTGCAATAGTTTTCATATGAAATAACGTTAAAAATGCACATCAATATACCCATTGTGCAGAATATGTGTATATTTGCGGAGTAATTGATGAGTTATCATTGTCAAAGATAACTACATTTGCGGAGAATATATACAACTAGAGATATTGACAACAACTAAATTACAAAAGATTTGCCATGACAAGACAAGAAATTGCAGACAAGGTAATAGAGATCATCGTAGATAAGCTCAACGTAGACGCGAGCGAGGTAACTGAGGCAGCTAGCTTCACCAATGATCTTGGTGCCGACTCTCTCGATACTGTAGAGCTTATTATGGAGTTTGAAAAGGTTTTTGACATCAACATCGAGGATGAGGTGTCTCAAAACATCCAGACCGTTGGCGACGCTATTAGTCACATCCAAGCTGCTATCGAACAAAAGTAATAGGAAGTTGCAGAATGGCGACCTGCGGTGTTGCTTTCGGGATTCGGGCTTGGTCAAGTACGCTAGTACGCTCCCTTCGCCCTCACCCTCAGCGCCTTGCATATCATCCATTCTGCTGCCTTCCATAAAGGCTGGTGTTTCAGTCTTTATGAGAGGAAATAAAAGGGGCTGAAGTGTTCTGCATGGGGTAGCACCCTTTGGGGGCACTTCGGCTCTTTTTTGATATTGGAGTTGTCAGTAAGTTGTTCAACATATAAATATTCACACACTATATATTATGGAGCTAAAGAGAGTAGTAGTCACTGGACTTGGTGCCATCTCCCCACTTGGGAGCGACCTCGCCTCTACTTGGGAGGGAATGAAAGCGGGACGCAGTGGAGCGGCCCCCATCACACTTTGGGATGCAAGTAAGCACAAGACACAATTTGCATGTGAAGTCAAGGGCTTTGACCCGGCCGAGCATTTCGACCGAAAAGAGGCGAGAAAGTTCGACCGCTACACCATGTTTGCCCTCGTCAGTGCCGAGGAGGCGCTGAAAGATAGTGGACTCGACCTAGAGAGTGCCGATAAAAACCGCATCGGCGTGATCTTTACCAGTGGTGTTGGTGGCATCAAGACCTTTGAGGATGAGATGCTCGATTACAATCCTGAGAGAGGTCCCCGCTTCAACCCCTTCTTTATCCCCAAGATGATTGCCGATATGGCGGCAGGGCATATCAGCATGGCGTACGGTTTTCACGGCCCCAACTACGCCACCGTATCCGCCTGTGCATCGGGCACCAATGCCCTCATTGATGCCTTCGACCTCATTCGCCTCGGCAAGGCCGATATGATCGTGACTGGAGGTGCCGAAGCCGCCATCACCGTAGCAGGGGTAGGGGGCTTCAATGCCATGAACGCTCTCTCTACACGCAATGATAGCCCCGAGACCGCCTCACGCCCCTTCAGTGGCAGTAGAGACGGCTTTGTGATGGGCGAAGGAAGTGCCACACTTATCCTAGAGGAGTATGAGCATGCCAAGGCACGAGGAGCCCGCATCTATGCCGAGGTAGTGGGCGGTGGACTCTCTGCCGATGCTTACCACCTCACCGCCTCACACCCAGAGGGGCTAGGGGCCAAGCTGGTGATGCAAAATGCCCTTGATGATGCCGGACTAAAACCCGAAGATGTAGACTATATCAACGTCCACGGCACCTCCACTCCAGTGGGAGATATCAGCGAGGCAAAGGCCATCAAAGAGGTATTTAAGGAGCACGCCTACAAGCTCAATATCAGCAGTACCAAGTCGATGACCGGCCACCTACTAGGGGCGGCAGGAGCGATTGAGGCACTTGCCTGTGTGATGGCGATTTACGAAGGTGTCATTCCTCCTACCATCAACCATGCTGAGGAGGATCAAGACCCCGAAATTGACTATAACCTCAATTTTACCTTCAATCATAAGCAAGAGCGACCCATCAGAGTAGCCCTCTCCAATACCTTTGGTTTTGGCGGGCACAATGCTTCGGTGATCTTCAAGAAATACGAGGAGTAATCCCTCCCCCTAGAGCGTGGGTTCTCACCTGATAAATATGAAGAAGTACCGTAGCCTTGTAGCAGAAATCCTGCGATTCCTACACCTCAATAAGCTGGGGAAGCAACCAGTGGCTCACAAATCGGAGCGACAATTGATTCTCGAACAATTGGTAGGAGCCGAACTGGGCAACCCCCAGCTCTACGAGCAGGCCCTTACCCACAGATCTTATGAAAATGTGGGCAATCTCGGGAGCAATGAGCGACTAGAGTTTCTTGGCGATAGTGTGGTCAACCTTGCGGTAGGGGATACCCTCTTCGCACTCTATCCAGAAGAGTCGGAGGGTGTGCTCACCAATATCCGATCCTTTTTGGTGAGCCGAACCAATATGAATGCCACTGCCGAGAAGCTAGGCCTAGAGCCCCTTATCTATGCTGATAGCGGGCTACAGATCAAGGGGTCCGACCTCCTCGGCAATACCCTTGAGGCACTCGTGGGGGCGATCTACCTTGATAAAGGGTACCCTTTCGCAGCACAATTTGTCCGCAGTCACCTCATTGTCTCTAAGAAAAATGTGAAGGTGGTGGCGAAAAAAGAGGAGGACTACAAGACGGAGCTGATCATCATGATGCAGCGAGAAAAGGTGCCCTACCAATTTCTCCACCTCGATACCAAGTACGATAAAGCTCAGGGCTTTATCCACCGCTGTCAGCTACAAATCGACTTCCCCGACCACCCAATGGAGACCATCGGCGTAGGAAGTACCAAAAAGAAAGCACACCAAAACGCGGCCAAAGAGGCCCTCCGACGGATCGAAAAGAGTCGGAAGTAGCCACCATTCAGATGGCCCCGAACCAACGAGGGGATAAAGAAACGGGTAAGGACCTCTGCGGAGCTCCTTATTAATAGTTGCTACGAAGAATCCACATGGTAAGCCCCCTGTTTTTCAATCCATCTTCCATCGTAAAATCACCTCTTTGAGCAAGGCAAAAACTTAGTTGCAACTAAGCGATCGGCGAGTTGCAACTAAGCAATCGCCGAGATGCAACAAAGCAAATGCTTAGTTGCAACTAAACTTTTGCTTTTATAGGGGTTTGTATATCAGTGACTTATAAACCGGCTTCAAGAGACCTTCGGGAACGCTCCCATGAGCTTCCTGAAGGTCTTTTATTTGTCACCTAAACTTCTGATGCAGTTAACGTCAGTGTAACATACAAGTGCCACCTTTGCACTGTGAAAAAAGAAATAGAAGTTTTTATCTAACTCACAAGCACTGTATGCCGAAGAAACTAATTAGAATTTTCATAGCTCTCCTACTGCTCACCCCCATTTTTGCCAATGCGTCTGAGCCCGACGGGGATAAAGGGGGTGCCATTAAAGGTACCGTAGTAGACCGTAGCAATAAAGAGCCCCTTATCGGAGCCAAAGTAGTGGTTCAGGGGCAAACCAAAGGTGGCGTCACCGACCTCGACGGTCACTTTCAGATCGAAGGGGTTGAAGCGGGCGCAGTCACCCTCGTGATCAGTTATATTTCCTATAATACCCTCAAAGTAGAGGAGCTCGTAATCCGACCCAATGAAATCACTACTATTGAGGTTGCTCTTGACGCCAGCACAGAGCAGCTACAAGAGTTTATCGTCACCGCCAAGGCCAATCGGGAGTCCGAAAACCTCCTTCTCCTTGAGCAAAAGCAATCGCTCCTCGCCGTGAAAGCCCTCGGTGCTATGGAGCTTTCGCGTAAAGGTATCAGCAATGCCGAGGCCGCCGTCGCTCAGATCTCAGGAGTCAGTAAGCAAGAAGGGGTGAAGAATGTATTTGTGCGTGGATTGGGCGACCGCTACAATGCCACCTACCTCAATGGCTTCCCCATCCCCTCCGACGACCCAGAGTACAAGAATATTGCACTCGATATGTTTGAAACCGATATGATACAAAATATATCGGTGCAGAAAGCCTTTAGTGCCACCCACGGAGGTGATGTTGGAGGTGCCGTGATCGACATTTCCTCCAAAGAGTTATTCGGAGAAAAGCTACTAGATATCAGCCTCTCCGGCGGGGTCAATACCTCCGTGATGGGAAATACCTTCTACCGCCAAGATGGCACTAATTACTTTGGCATTTCCCGTACACAAGAGCCCGCCGACGGCACCTATAGTGCCTTCACTAAGCTCCCTGCCGGCACCCCTTATCAGTTTCAAAATAAGCTACAGCCCAAGCCCTACAACCGCCCTATCGACCACGGATTTGGACTCTCCGCCGGCAAGCTCTTCAACTTTAGTGAAAATGCCCTCTCACTCCTCCTAGTCGCCAATCACAGCATTGACCACTCACATACCGAGCAACTCAATCGCACCCTAGCTCCTATTGGAGGCTTTTCAGTGGATCTAAAGGGACCCAACTCCGAGATCACCACTCGACAGATGGCACTCCTCAATGCCACTCTCGACCTGCGTAAAAAGCATCAGCTAGAGTACAACCTCCTCACCATCCACTCCAATAACCAGTACGTAGCTCAGCTAAAAGGTAATGATTACGTTGCCAATGAAAATGATGGCCTCGTACGTATGTACCGCCAGCAAGCCAATGACAACCTCCTCATCGTCAACCAGCTAGATACCGATTGGAGTCTCACCGATAAGCTGCACCTCAATCTCGGCACCTCGCTCAATCTGATGCGTGCCAAAGAGCCCGACCGTCGCCTCTTCTATCTCTCTGGCGAGGGCCAAGGCGACGATACCAAGTGGGTCACCATGGCGAGCAACACCAACCGCCGATTCTACTCCTCCCTCACCGAAAACGACTACAATGCCAAGGCGGCACTTGAGTGGAGCTTTAATAAGGAGAGCTACCTGCGGTTAGGCTACATTGGCCGGTACGTCGACCACCACTTCACCTCTCGAGAGTATAATCACGACCCTGTCTCAGGCAAGTCGGTTATGGAGAGCAATATCGACCAATTCGATTGGGATAGAGACTTCTACAATAGTCAGAACCTCCGCACCGAGGCCAATCCTAGCGGTTTTACCTTAGTGCAGGGCGAGGAGTTTTGGTATCATTCAGAGAAGCAGATACACGGGGCTTATCTCGAGGGAACCTTTCCGCTACTAGAGAAGCTAATGCTACAAGCCAGTCTCCGTGCCGATTGGGTAGACCTCACCGTGAAATTCGGCCAAGCAGATAAGGAGAAGCAAGATAGCCAAATCCATAAATTCTACCTCCTCCCCTCCCTCAACCTTAAGTACGACCTCACCGATAAGCAGGCACTCCGACTCAGTCTCTCCAAGAGCTACACACTCCCTCAGGTAAAGGAGATTTCCCTCTACCAGTACGTCAATATAGGTTACGTAAGCATCGGTAACCCCGATATCAAGCCCTCCGACCTCTGGAATATCGACCTCAAGTGGGATTACTACCTCTCCCCTACAGAGATACTCACCGTCACCGGTTTTTATAAGCACCTCAAGAACCCCATGGCACGCGTCGACCGCTACATTAGCTCAGGGGCTCAAGAGTATGCCAATCCGGCGCCAAAGGTAGACCTCGCCGGTATCGAGCTCGAGTTCAAAAAGAACCTTTGGCAAAAGACTGCCCTTCTCTCTGCTTCCAAGCACTCTCTCGACTTAGGTCTCAGTGGCTCCTACATCTGGTCCCATATTCCACTCGAGAATGTAGAGGAGACTAGCCGCAATGCCACCCTCGAAGGCTCCTCCCCTTGGCTACTCAATACCGACCTCACCTACGCCTATACCAAGGGATGGCGCCACTACACCCTCGCCATGGTGCTCAGCTACTTCAGCGACCGCATCCACACTTATGGCTCTAGAGGCATCACTCGTGGTGGACTGCAATACGATATTATGGAGCAAGGGAGAGCCAACCTCAACCTCGTCGGCTCGGCCAAACTGAGCCACCAACTCTCCCTGAAGCTCAAAGCCAATAACCTACTCAATAGCCCCTACACCCGAAAACAACAACCCAATGATGGCTCCGAAGCCCAAGTGGTGAGCGAGTATCGAAAGGGCGTTAGTTTTAGTGTGGGACTATCCTACAACTTTTGAATGAATCAAGATTACATAACTATCAAGTAAAAAGAAAAAAGTAATTATGAAGATCAATTTGAAGACCTTACTCTTGGCTGCCATCATGCTGTCAGTAGCACTAGTTGCATGCGATGGCGACGAGCCAACGCCAACCCCAACCCCAACTCCAAAGCCCGACCCCACTCCCGAGGTGCAAGTGAAGCCACTCAAAGGGGATATTACCAACGCAATGGTACTCGATGCTCAAAGCTATATCCTTTCTGGCACCGTAAGAGTAAAGGCTGGGGCTAGCCTCACCATTCCTGCCGGTACAGTGATCAAGGCGGAGAAGGGCTTTGACCAGTATATTCTCGTGGAGCAAGGCGGTAAGATCTATATCAATGGTACCGCTGAGAAGCCAGTTGTGATGACCGCCAATAGCGATAAGGCCGACTCAGGCTACTGGGGTGGTCTCATCATCAATGGCTACGCCCCCATCACCAATGGTGGTACCAATAAGACCGAGATCGACCCTTCCAAGCCTTACGGTGGCGATAAGGCCGATGACAATTCAGGCGTCATCACCTACCTTATCCTCGACTATACCGGAGCCAAAAACGATGCCAATACCGAGCACAATGGTCTTACCCTCAATGCCGTAGGTAATGGCACCAAGATCGACAATGTACTTGTGCGTGAGAGTGCCGATGATGCCATCGAGTTCTTTGGTGGTACGGTCAATGTTACCAACTTCATCTCGGTCAATGCCGATGACGATATGTTCGACTTCACCGAGGGTTACAGCGGTACCCTCCAAAATGCCTACGGTCTATGGAGCGAAAACCACTCCAGTACTGAGAAGGATCCACGTGGTATAGAGGCCGATGGTAATCACGATGGCAATTCCCCTGAGGGCACCCCACAGTCCAACTTCACCGTGAAGGATGTTACCTTTGTGTTCAATGCCAAGCCCTCTACAGATGCTACCCTTATGTGCGACGATGTGATCAAGATACGCCGTGGTGCCATCGCTACTATCCAAAATGCCCTGATTAAGGGACAAGGACAGGTAAAAAATGTCCTTGACTTCACGGATAAAAAGGGTGGTGCCGACCCCCGCACCAAGGTGGAGTACACCTCCCTACTTACCACAGCCCCTGCTGATGCAGAGGTGAAGGGAACGCTCAACGACGGAAATATCCAGAAGAAGGAAGGCCTCACTGGTGCCGATACCACCAAGCTGGCGTGGACAAAGCTCAAGTTCTAATCCCTCCCCACCTCACCCCATAACCTATGGAGGTAACAACCATAATAACAACTAAAAATAGAGCTTTTACAATTCCATTAGTTTTCTAGGAACGGGTGTACGCTCACCGCTGAGAGGCAGTGGGCGTACCTTTTTTATCCTACCCTCCCCACCTTCTCCGCAGAGGGTAATACCTTGGAAGTAAAGAAAAAGGGAGCTGTGCAGGTATCTCTCCTGTACAGCTCCTCTGTAGTTAAAGTATTTGGGGAAGGGTTACTTCACGGTTACGGTGATTTGGCCAGTGTAATCGGTATTCTTCTTGAAGGTTACCTTCACGGTGCCTGTTCCCTTGATGCCACTTGGTTTCCATCCGTCGAAGCCGACATTGATGAGGTTTTGCTCATTGCCATTAGCATCCTTCACCTTTGGGATCTCGAGCTCAAAGTCGTCTTGTTCTAGTCCTTCGATGTCGAGCTTTTGGTTATTGGCATCAACGAAGACAATGGTAACCCACTTTGCTGAGTCCCATTCGCTGAAATTGAGCTCTGTAATCAGCTCATCATCGTACTCAAATGCAATCTTTGCTCCGGCTGGGACCTCGAATTTTGTTTCGATCACCTCCACTTCGCACTCCACTGCTTCAGCCCCTTCGAGCTCGGCCTTGACCTTGCACTTACCTAGGTTCATGCCATCTACCTTACCGTTGATGGAAACAAGCGCACGTACTTCTTCTCCTTGGCCCTCTACCATTACTTTGCCTCCGGAGTAGGTGACTTTGGCCTGTATGCCCTCGGGTAGCTCGTTATTGCCGATAGCGGTGACAATCGCCTTGACCTGTATGGACTTGCCCTTCTCTACAGTATAAGATGCTGGCTCAAATTGGAGCTTGTAGATGATGTTTTTATCATCGCCCTTACCTGGTTGATCCCCACTGCCTGGCTTACTAGGATCGGGGGTTGGCGTTGGTGCTGGTGCCTCCTTAGGGGTTACCTTTACCTTGCAAGTGGCAGAGTTGCCATTAGCTAGCTTGGCGGTGATGGTCGCCTCTCCAGCCTTGATCGCCTTTACTAGCCCCTTTGTCACGGTGGCTACTTGGCTGTCGGAGCTCTCCCAGGTAACCTCCTCCTTGGCTTCCTGTGGGGTGAGGATAGCAGAGAGCAGTAGGGTGGTCCCCTCCTTCAGCTCAGCGGTGGCTTTGCTCAGCTTGATGGTTGTCTTTACGGTAGGGGTGTCATCGGGCTTTTCTTTGCAGGCTCCGAATGCTAGCATGGTGAGCAGTATCCCTAATGGGAGTAATAAGCTTTTTAGTTTCATAAGTCTTAATCTTTTTGTTTTGTTGATATAATGTTTGTTAGTTCTCTTTTACTGTCACGGTACAATGGTCGTTGGCACCATTGGGGAGGGTGGCGATGATTTCGGTCTCTCCCACCGCTACTGGAGTTACTCGTCCCTTGTCATCAACCGTGGCAATTGTTTCATCGAGCGAGCTCCATTGTGCCTTGCGGTTTTTGGATCGGCGTGGCCGTACCTCCCACTTGAGCTGATAGGGCTCCTGCCCTAGGGTGAGGGTGATGCTCTTGGTCTTTAGGGTGATGTTGGGGAATAGGAGTGGTTCGGGCTTCTCGGTCAGAAGTGATGCAGGTTGCTTCTCGAAGTCGATGGTGGAATTATCATTATCCACAAAACCCTCGCCATCGTGGCGGCGGTGGAGGGCGTAGCCGTAGTAGGAGGACTTGGGGTCATTGTCACTCTGCCGTACGCTGGTGTAGCCTCCGTCGATGCTATCGGCCAGTCGCTGTCGCTTATAATCCTTTTGGTCGCAGATGGTCACTGCATCGATGATCCAGTCATTGGGTACTCGGATGGCGTGTGCATCGCCCTTTTGGTGTGCCTTGTGGTAGGGGAGCTCCTGTGAGTGCATGGGGCTGGGGTGCCCTGTCTCATAATCCCACCAGTACTTTTGCTGGTCTAGCTCCTCGGGTGCTGCCCCTAGCTTTAGGAGTAGGATGGAGCGATTGGTAGGAATGCCAAAGGGGGCACTGCTGAGGAACTCTTGATCCAGGTAGCCAAAGGAACCGAAGAGGGGGATCATATTGGGGACACTATTTTCATCCACCAACTGGTACTTGTAGAGGATTTGCTGTGGGGAGAGCCACTCAAAGTCGGCCCCCTCGAGGTTGCATGCTTTGCGCGAGCTCTGCTTGGCGTACTTCACGCCGTTGCCGAGGTCAATATTAGTGCCAAAGGTTCCGTCGCCATTGTCGTAGCTGAGGGAGCATTGAAACTTGTATCGCTCGTATAGCTCCTCTACATTTAAGGTGTGATTGATCGCTACCGAGGTGAGGGTCTTGTACTCTCCTGGCTTGATAGGATAATCTTGGCCACTACCGGGGAACATGCAGAGGTTATCTACCGCCACGTGGGTAGAGGCAAAGTTTTCATCGCCCTTGAGGTCGATGGCTACGTCGTTTTGGAAGGCGGAGCGTGCCAGGCAAAGACCATCGAGGTAGAGGGTCTTATTGGTGGGATTGTAGATACGTATATAGGTATCGTGGCTGTAGGAGGTCCAGCCCTTTAATCCACTTGGCCACACGACTTCGTCCTCGGTGCCGATGTAGAAGACCTCCTGAATGATCAGGTTTTTCTCTTTCATGGCGATCTCCTCCTTCTTGAGCCCTAAGCAACTGGTGAGTAGGACTGCTATGAGGAAGGGGAGGGTGAAATGAGTTATTCGCTTATTCATAGATGCTAATCTTTTTTGCTTTCTGATAAAATAGTACTTAAAGGGGGGGGTTATAGGAACCATGCTCCATACCCATTGCCACCAGTGCCGGCAGCGCCGTGTGTCTTGAGGTTGGCAACCGCTTGGAAGGCCTCTGCTGGGGTAAGGCCTATCTCTCTCCCTAGGTGTAGGTAGTAGGGCTCTTGCTCATTGGTATTGGCAGGGTCGCTATCGAAGCCCGAGGTGTAGACCTTGATCGGGATATTGAAGCGGACCACCTCTTGCCAGCCCGATGCCTCCATCTTGGGGTTGTCGAACTCTTGGCAGATGTACCCTGTGCGTGGGGGCTTATTATTGATTGAGTAGCTTTCGTCACGGCTAGGGAGCACCAATTTGCGTCCCTTCTCGCACTTCATCACCCTCACTGCCAAGTAAAACTGTGGTAGCAGGTTGGTGGAGCCACCGATACGGGTATACTCTTCGGCAGGGAGGAGCTGGGGCTTGCCATTTTCGTCGAGGATCTCTTTGCCCTCGTTGTCGGTCTTGTGTCGTGGTGCGAGGAGGAGTGGCCACTTCCTTTGGTCTACCGCCTCATCGTGCTTGTAGGCATTGTGTAGCAATCCATCGAAGTCTTCGATCATTGGTTCTCTATCATCGAGTACCTTTT
The DNA here is from genome assembly GCF_000372405.1 of Porphyromonas somerae DSM 23386. Lineage (GTDB taxonomy): Bacteria > Bacteroidota > Bacteroidia > Bacteroidales > Porphyromonadaceae > Porphyromonas_A > Porphyromonas_A somerae. The sequence goes on from NZ_AQVC01000003.1 coordinate 31,212, forward strand.
CGATGCCTCCGCGGTAGTCGAATTCGAGGTGTCCCTTTAGTCCCACATTGTCTTGGTCCTGTGGGCAAGAGGCTAGGAAGTACTCGCTGCGGAGCGTAGGGGGGAGTAGGCGGATATTGTAGAGGGTGCGAACCCCATCGGCCATATCATCCTGAGTCCAGGTATCTCGATAGGTGTAGCGGAATACTGTACGCGATACCTCTCTCCGCTCCTCAAAGGTCTTGCGGTTTTGGAAATACTCCGAGGGGATAGGCTTCTCATTCTTATAGGCCTCCATATTGAGTGGCATCGGCTTGTAATTTTGGTTTCTATAATTTTCATCGCTCACTCCATTGCGGAAGCGTACGTCCATTACGTCGTAGGGCTGTCCCTTATCATCTAGGTCGCTGATGGAGAAAAAGATCTGATATTGGTCGGAGTGCTCGTAGATATTGTCGTTGATGAGCTTGCCATCCTTATTATAGAAGTAGAAGCAAAGGCCCCAGAGGCGCTTTTGCCCACCCACTACACGGAGGTAATCGGGACCAACGCCTTGCTTCTCTTGGAGCTCTTTATTGGCTGTAGCCTCGAGAAAGGTGGCGGTGGAGCGTCTATCGACCTCTACGGTGATTCCAGAGGTGGTGTTGCGAATCACTGCAAATTGCTCTTGCTTCCAAGGGGCATTGGGGTAGACGTAGTTGCCGTGTAGCTTGCCCTGTCCGTGGTCGTGCCCCTCCTTGATCATCACTAGGCAGGTGGCCCAATTATCGAGGGCACCACCTTCATCGAGGTTAGGGCCTGGCTGCCGATTTTTATCAATCAGTAGGCGGGTGGTCTCATTGAAGTAGACATCGGCCTCGGTGGTAGGTACCTTGGAGATGAGCAAGGGGTTGCGGTCCTCAGGTACTGAGACATCAAAGAATACAAACTTCTGGCACCCAGATAGAAGAAGTGCTGCTAGAAGTGTGGTGAGTAGGATTGCTTTATATTTCATAGAGTTATTGATCTGCTCAAAAGGTGATTAGAATATCAAACTGGCTTTGCGATTGAAGAAGCTAGCGGTGTCGTCGAAAAACATTCGGCGAAGCTGGCTCTCATCGGCATTGGGGTAGACCGCCTTGATGTCGTGCACAAAGGTGCTTTGGTCACCCGTAGCATCGGCAATGACGCGGAAGGGGATAGGGAAGCTGATATCGTAGCTGCTCCACTCGCGATCGATCTCATTGTACTTATTGGGGGCCATGGCTTGTAGCCCAGAGCCCTCGGCATTGAGGTCTTGATGATACTTACCAAAGGGGAAGCGGTAATTCTTTTTATTCGCCTCATTATCATTGATAATGTGTGCGATACGGATGCCCATCTGGAATTGCATGTGTGCCTCGTGGAAGTTGAGGATGCCCTTAAATCCAAGCGCTTCTTTTTGGAAGAGGTCGCCCGCTTCATTGATTTTTCGGCGGAACCTAAGTAGTCCCACGATATGGCCAGTTCGGATACGTCCGAGGTCGTCTTGGTCCTCTAGCTCGGTGCCGAGATACTCCTCTACAGGGTCGGTGTCACGGTATTCGTAGCTAAAGATCTGTGGCACTATCTTCCACGACATATCGTAGCTATCGAGCGTCTGATAGAGTCGGTAGCTTTGTGAGGAGCCTTGTGGGGTGTAGGGCTCCAATACCTTGTTGGTGGCATAGAGCTTGGCCGCCTCTTGCGACATAGCGTAGCTGTATCGGAGAGGTTCCTCCTCTTTCCCTACGGGCACGAAGATATTGTTGGTAGAGGTGCGTGAGGCGGGCACCAGTTCTTTTCCCGACCGCTTGAAGGTAAACTTGCCGATGAAGAGGCTATCCTGCGAGCTATCTGTGGGGTTGAAGGTCATGGGGAAAAGGTTGGGCATGCCATAGAGTGAGTAGTTATCTACCGTAAAGAAGTGCTGGTGCACGAGTAGGGTAGAATTGGGGTCGTCGATTCCACCGGCATCATTCTGCTGAGTCCCCTTGAGGGGGTACCAGCGTGAGAATTGGTGATTGATCAGCTTGTTATTGATGTCGTAGTACTTTAGCTCGAGTGCGTAGCAAAACTTGTCGCTCTTCACCACATCGAAGTGCTCTCGCTCACTGGTAATGGTGAGGCTCCCCTCGTCGTTTTTGCGAATCTCTATCTCCTGATAGACGGGGTAGGGGTACTCCTCGGAATCATCTAGGTCGTAAGCCCGATAGTAGTAGGGCTCGAAGCTGATGTCGTTATCGGGGTCTTCCTGTCGCTGTGCTAGTCGGAGGATGGCTTGGATAGAGTAGATCTGCTCGTGCCCCTCCACGATATTCTCAATATAAGGCTCGGGCGACTTGACTAGCTCCTCCATCAATCTTTGGCAGCTACTGAGTACCAGCACTGCTCCGGTGAATAGGAGGAAGGGGAGTAGGTTTATCTTTTGATTCATATAGTTTGGTCTTTAAAATTCAATGATGGTACGAACGGTGTACTTAGCTCCCATTGCGTGAGCGAAGAAGCGGAAGCGATCGGTATACTCTTTGTAGAGGGCGTTGAAGATGTTGTCGCCCATAAGCATTAGTTTAACGGACCTTCCCTTGGGGAGGGCATAGGAGATTTCGGCATTGGCATTGGCGATAAAGTAGGCTGGTGGGGAGTCGGGGGCGAGGTCTTTATCGGGGTCGAACCGCTTTTGCTTGGTCACGTAGCTACTATCAAAGGCGATACTTGCGTGCCACTTTTGGTCTTTTCCAAAGTCGCGCTCGTAGCTGAGCCCTAGCCCATATCGGTCGGAGGGCATAAAGGGTAGCCAGCTATCGTGGGTGATGTTTCGGGCATTGATCCACTCCCCTTTGAGCATAATATTAAAGCCCTCGAAGGGTCGGATGGTGGTGAGGATATCCCCTCCGAAGAGGCGGGCATCATCCTGCTCGTAGATAAATCGTGGGTACTTACCACTGGGGTGGTTTTGGTAGCGGTCGAGCCCTTGGCCGATATTATCGTATATATAATTGTGTACGTGCTGGAAGAAGGCACTGGGCTCTACGATGATCCAATCATTGCGGTAGGTGGCTCCGATCACCGGCTTAATGCCGATCTCGGGGAGTAGATCCCTATTTCCTACCACCCAGTAGGTGCCGTGGTGAAGCCCGGTGGCGTAGAGCTCATTGATATCTGGTGGTCTCCATGCAAGCCCCACATTGGCACGTGCGGTCCAGTGGTCGTTGAACTGATAGTGTGCGGCGAGGCTACCGGTGACGCTGGCGTAGAGCTTAAACTCGTGGTACTTCTTGAAGCTATTGACACTAGTGTAGCCGTAGACGTCGAGGGCACGGTAGTCGTACCGCAGTCCGGCTGAAGTTTGGAGCTTGCCAAAGGTGGCTTTGTGGATACCAAAGATGCCCATGGTGAGGCTGGCATAGTTGGGGATAAAGGCTGGTTGCTTGGTGCCAGGCTTATTGTAATTGGTCTGGTACATCACCGACACGCCTGCCTGGGAGCTGTGGTTTTCGTTCCACGTGCCACTCCATGCGGCATCGGAGGCGTAGGTGGTGAGTACGAGGTCTTGCATTGGTAGCCAGGAGAGGTCGTCGCGCTTACGGTTTTCAAACTCCTGTCGGAGGTTGTTTTGGTAGGATACCTTTACCTCGAGGTTGTGCTTCTCGGCGATATCCCAGTCCACCTCAGCTTTGGCAGTGAAGTGCTGTGACTGCTGGAAGGGTGGCTCTATGGTATAGGAGAAGGGCTTGAGGGTGCTCTCCTCGGGACGCCCCATCTCGAAGCGATTGAGCAGCTGCTGGATATCGGAGATGGCACTGAGGTAGTAGATACCACTTCGGGAAGTGTAGAGGGAGGCAAAGAGGGTGGCGGTGAGGCGATCTCTTTTATATCCTGCATAGCCAGAGAAGCTGATGTTGTTGAAGCCGGTATTATTGAGCAGATACTCGGCAGTGGAGTAGTCGCCCGACTTCTGATACATCCCATGCAGACGAAGGCCCCAATTCTTATACCCCATCTCTAAAGAGCCGGCTCCATCGTAGGCGCGACCATTTGTAGCATAACCTAAGTTGGTCTTGCACTTGATATAAAAGCGATCGTGGCCAAAGGGAAGGGGCGCTTGATTGAAAAGGGCTACCCCGCCAATGGCTCCATGCCCATACCGCACGCTCTCTGCCCCTTTGATCACCTCTACGATGCTGGCACCGGTGTGATCAATCTCGGGAGCGTGATCTGTACCCCAGCTTTGGCTCTCTAGGCGTACACCATTATTAATAAGTACTATTCGACTGCTGTGCATCCCTTGGATCACTGGCTTGGAGATGCTACTCCCGGCACTGATGGTGCTCACTCCTGGTATCTGCTCTAGCATCTTGCCGAGCGAGATGGAGGTGCTTTTGTCAAGTGACTTAGTGTCAATGGCGACGGCCTGCTGTAGTACGGAAGTGTATCGCTTTTGTCCGGTGACGATCACATCGTCGAGCACCTCATTATCGGGGGTGAGGACAATGGTGATGGTCTCTGAATGGAAGGGGACTACCTCCTCAAAGGTCTTATAGCCCATGAAGCTTACCTTGAACTTAGCTCGGCTTACAGCCGTGGTGAAGGTGAGGGTACACTCGCCGTCAATACCGGTAACTCGTGGGGTGGTGGCTCCCTCGGCACGGACCACAGCCCCTATAACTGGCTCTTTGGTGCCCTGCTCTACCACCACGACGGTGACCGACTTGCGTGGACTACTCTGCTCGGAGGCAGCCTCGAGGGTAAGGGGCGCAAGAAGGAGAAATAACCCTAGCATCACACGGAGGTGGTGCTTGAATTTTTGATTGATCATGTAGTTGAACTCTTTTATAAATGATTTGTCTATTGTTTTCTTTAAATTGCAAAGTTACGGGCAATCCAAATCTACTTCTATAGCCTTTAATGGGTATATTTTGCACCCTTTTTGGGCTGGTGAAAGTGGCTGATATGGTACGTTGCCCTTTGAAAATTGGATGTTTTAAAGCTTTTCTTTGTAGTCAGTGAATTTTATCTACTTTTCTAGCTTTATTGCTTTGCGGTGTGGTGGCCATTTGTGGCTACTTAGTTGTAGGTATCAAGAAACTTCGGAGTTCTCAGAATGGGGAGGGTAGGTGGTTTTTCTGCTACTATTTGAGCTAAAATAATGGGTAACCCCTGGGAAAAATAATGGGCCGGGGTTTGGCACATTGGATATTTTATGTATCTTTGCCATTGCAAATTTGGAATGGCGAGATAGCTCAGTTGGTTAGAGCGCAGGATTCATAATCCTGAGGTCCCGGGATCGTACCCCGGTCTCGCTACGATTTTTTCAAAACTTTGTCGAGGCGAGCCGTACCGTGATGGTATGGTTCGCTTATTTTTTTACCCAAATTGTCAGTTGCTCCCCTTATGGCCCCCTATTGGCACTAAGTTTGCATATTATGGGGTAGTGTAACATCAATTCAATACAATATATAATATGAGCGAACAGGTAAAAAATGGAAAGATAGGGGTGCAGAGTGATAATATGTTCCCTATCATCAAGAAGTTTCTTTATAGCGACAATGAGATATTCCTTCGGGAGATTGTCTCCAATGCAGTGGATGCTACGCAAAAGCTAAAGACGCTCGCCAATAAAGGGGAATACGAGGGTAGCCTTGAGAACCTGAAGGTGGAGGTGAAGATCGATGGCAATCAACTGATCATCAGTGACCACGGTGTGGGGATGACTGCGGAGGAGATTGAGAAGTATATCAATCAGATCGCCATCAGTGGTGCGGAGGAGTTTGTGGAGAAGTACAAGGACGATGCCGCCAATATCATTGGACACTTCGGGCTGGGCTTCTACTCGAGCTTTATGGTCTCGGACAAGGTGGAGATCTATACTCAGAGCTACAAAGAGGAAGAGGAGAGTATCCGCTGGAGCTGTGAGGGCAACCCTGAGTTTCAGATGGAGGTGGCGGAGAAGCGCCCACGTGGTACCGACATTATCCTACATATCGATGAGGAGAGTAAGGAATTTTTGGATCCTACGCGTATCCGTCAGCTACTGGAGAAGTATGCTAAGTTCTTGCCTGTGCCCATTGTCTTTGGTAAGAAAAAGGAGTGGAAGGATGGTAAGGAGGTGGAGACCGATGAAGATCTGGTGATCAATGAGACGGCTCCGCTTTGGACGAAGGCGCCTTCGGAGCTGGAGGATAAGGATTATGAGGCGTTTTATGAGACGCTTTTCCCAATGAGTGAGAAGCCACTCTTTTGGATACACCTCAATATCGACTACCCATTCAATCTGACTGGTATCCTCTACTTCCCTAGGGTGAAGAGCAATATGGATCTGCAGAAGAATAAGATCCAACTCTACAGCAATCAGGTCTTTGTCACCGATTCGGTAGAGGGGATTGTGCCAGACTTCTTGATGCTACTGCATGGGGTGATTGATTCGCCAGATATTCCACTAAATGTATCGAGGAGTTATTTGCAGGCGGATCACAATGTGAAGAAGATATCGGCCTACATCACTCGTAAGGTGGCGGATAAACTGACCGAGCTCTTTAAGGAGGACCGCAAGAACTTTGAGGAGAAGTGGGAGGTGCTGGACCTCTTCGTGAAGTATGGCATGCTCACGCAAGAGAAGTTTTATGAAAAGGCGGAGAAGTTTGCCCTACTCAAGAATACGGAGAAGAAGTACTTTACGCTCGAGGAGTATCGGGAGCTGATCTCTGCTAACCAGACCGATAAGGAGGGGCATGTAGTCTATCTATATGCGGTGGATACGGAGCAGCAATATAGCTACATCAAGGAGGCCAATGCCCATGGGTATGATGTACTTCTGATGGATGGGCAGCTGGATATTCACCTGATTAGTATGCTAGAGCAGAAGCTGGCACAGTCGCACTTCGTGAGGGTGGATAGCGATACGCTGGATAACTTGATCCAGAAGGCGGATGATGAAAAGAAGGAGAGTGACGTCTCTGAGGAGGATCAAGAGCTTCTACGTCAGCTCTTTGAGGCACAGCTCCCTAAGGAGGATAAGGTGATGATCTCGGTGCAGACGGGTCATCAGGGCAGTGATGCCAAGCCTATCCTACTGGTGCAAGGGGAGTATATGCGTAGGATGAAGGAGATGGCGGCAATGCAGCAAGGGATGAACTTCTATGGCGAGATGCCGGATAGCTATGTGCTGAACCTCAATCTCGACCACCCTCTGGTGCAGGGAATCGCTTTGGTATTCAATGAGACGGATCACCCCGACTACTCGGCTCTGCTAGCCGATAAGCGTGGACAAGAGGCACGTGTCTCGGCCATTCAACAGCAGTTGGGCGATGAGAAGCTGAGTGATGAGGAGAAGAAGACCCTTCGGGACGACCTCTCATCTACCAACTCAAAGATTGAGGAGATAGAGGGAAAGCTCAAGGAGATCTACAGTTCCTTTGGCGAGGAGCACAAGATCATCTCGCAGCTGATTGACCTCGGCTTGCTTTCTAGTGGCCTACTCAAGGGTAAGGCACTGGATAGCTTCGTGACCCGCTCAATGGAGTTACTGAGCCGTAAGTAACAATTTTGAGGCCTTGCACGAATGCGATCTGCGGCGTTGCTTTCGGGATTCGGGCTCGGTCACGTACGCTAGTACGCTTCCGTCGCCCTCACCCTCAGCGCCTTGCATCTCATCATTCGTGCAAAGTCTCATTTTGTAATGATAAACCCGAATGGGGTGGCTTTTCTAGGCCACCCCATTTTTAATTGAAAAAACTACAATAAATTGTATCTCATTTGGTGCAACGGCGAAAGCACCCTGCCGGGTGCTTTTCGGCTATTTTCGATGAGATAATATGGTGTCTAGGTAGCCAAAGTCATTACAATGTGGTCAGTATAGTGAAAGCTAAGAAACCAATCAGTGCAATCAGTTCGACGGCTTTTTCCTGTCTCTTAAACTTTTTGGATAGTACGAAATAGGTGGAAAGTGCCACGGTCAGTAGCGCTTGTAGGACGATGAGAATGATGGCGGTGGTGGTTTCTCCGTCCCGCATAGAATAACGTGCCACTATCCCGAGCACAAAACAAATGCTCACAGGGATAAAGACCCATCGGCGATCCTTTAGTACCTGTTTTGAATCAAGGTATTGCTCTTGTTTTTCAATACTGCTCATAACTCATAAGTTTATAGTCGGTTCTTTTAATTGGTTTGCTGTAAAGGTACGCATAATTCCAATACTTTGCCCCCTCAATGACTGCCTTTTCTCTAGGTGTTGCTACTTTGTCGCTTAAATATTCTTTGAAATCTAAATCTGGGCTTGAATAGCTAAGCGATTTCACCTAAAATTGGTATCTTTGTAAGGTATAATAAATTATGACAAGATGAGAGCGTGAAGCGATACAGCTTTGACAATATATGAAGAGAGGGATCTGGTATTATATCCGTTGTTTTGCGATTTATTTTGGGGTGATGGTTATCGGCGTCGCATCGCTTTTTCTGCTGATTGCTAGCGGTGCGATTGGCTATATGCCACCGATAGAGGACCTACAAAACCCTATAGATAAGTATGCCACTCAGCTCATCTCGGAGGATGGTGTGGTGATGGGCTCTTATGCATTGAAGGGCAATAACCGTATCTATACCACCTATGATGAGCTCTCTCCCGAATTGGTGGAGGCACTGATTGCGACTGAGGATAAGCGCTTCGAAGACCACTCGGGAATTGATGCATGGGGTCTCTTTCGTGTCTTTTTCAAGACGGTGATCTTGCGACAGAAGAGTTCAGGCGGAGGTAGTACCCTGAGCCAGCAATTGGCAAAGCAGCTCTATTCGCCTAATGCCAAGAACTTCATGGAGCGGGCGATGCAGAAGCCTATTGAGTGGGTGATCGCTGCTAAGCTAGAGCGTTACTACTCTAAGGAAGAGATCATCACGCTTTACCTCAATAAGTTTGACTTCCTCTACCAAGCAGTGGGTATTGACTCTGCTGCCAAGACCTACTTCAATAAACTGCCTAGTGAGCTGACAACCGAAGAGTCAGCCACTCTAGTGGGTATGTGTAAGAACCCCTCTTACTACAACCCCGTGAGGTACCCGGAGCGTGCTAAAGGACGCCGTGATGTGGTGCTTGGACAGATGAAAAAGGCCAATTATATCACGAAGGAGGAGATGACCGAGCTACAGGCTCTGCCCCTCACCCTTGTCTTTAAGCGACAAAACCACAGAGCTGGTATCGCTCCCTATTTCCGGGAGTATCTGCGTAGGATTATGATGGCTGAGAAGCCTGATAAAAAGGACTACCGCGGTTGGCAAGAGGAAGATTACAAGCGCGATGTAGCTCAGTGGGAGAGTAACCCTCTCTACGGTTGGTGCCATAAGAATAAGAAGTCGGACGGCTCTTCGTACAATATCTACACTGATGGACTAAAGGTCTACACCACCATCAACTCCCGTATGCAGGAGTATGCCGAGGATGTGATGCTGCAGCACCTGGCTGGGGATATTCAGATTGCCTTTGACCGTGAAAAGAAGGGGCGTAGCCATGCACCCTTCTCTAGCAGTATCTCAGCAGAGGATCGGGAGAAGATCATCCATCGCTCTATTAAGAATAGCGACCGTTATCGCTTCCTCAAAGCCGATGGGCTGAGCGAGCAGGAGATCCTCAAGACCTTTGATGAGCCGACGGAGATGACGGTATTCGACTATGCCAAGGAGGGAGGTAAGTATGTTACTATCTACCGTGATACGGTGATGACGCCTCGCGACTCTATCCTCTATCTCAAGAAATTCCTACAGTCGGGCTTTATGGCCATGGATAGCAGCACGGGCCATGTCCGTGCCTACGTGGGCGGAGTGGACTTCGGTACCTTCCAGTACGATATGGCGACCAAGGGGCGTCGGCAGGTGGGCTCGGTGATGAAGCCTTACCTCTTTGCCATGGCAATGAGCGAGGGCTTTACCCCTTGTACCACGATGGTGCACGAGCCACAGCACATCCGTCTCGCTACAGGGCAGATCTGGTCGCCTAAGAATGCCGGTGCTAGCAGAGTGGGGGAGGTGGTGACCATCAATTGGGGATTGCAAAACTCCTCCAACTGGGTAACCGCTTGGCTGATGAGCCAGATGTCGCCCGTCACCTTTGTTGATCTGCTCTACTCCTTTGGAGTGACTGGAGACCTCGATCCTACGCCAGCGATTTGCCTCGGTAGCCCAGATATCTCGGTGGAAGAGATGGTGTCGGGCTTTAGCACCTTTGCCAATGCCGGTATGAGGGCAGTGCCTATCTATGTCACCCGGATTGAGGACCAGTACGGCAATGTAGTCGGCGAGTTTGCTCCCGATATTCGCGAGGTATTGCCCCCCGATGCTGCCTACAAGACCCTCCACATGCTTCGCAATGTGATGAACGGAGGTACCGGTAGCCGTACCCGATTTAAGTATGGCGTGCAAGCCGATATGGGCGGTAAGACAGGTACGAGCCAAAACCACTCCGATGCGTGGTTTATGGGCTTCACTCCTAGGATCAGTGCTGGTTGCTGGGTAGGAGGCGAGGATCGCTCCATCCACTTCGATGGTATCCGACTAGGTCAGGGTGCCAATATGTCGTTGCCGATTGTGGCGATGTTTTTTAAGCGAGTGTTTAATGATAAAGAGCTTCAGAAGCGCAAAGCTGAGCTGGGCATCGACCCCGAGGCTAAGTTTGTGATACCAGAGGAGTATGCCGACCCTTGTAAGTCGAAGGATGGAAGGGTGATTGCTACCTTTGAGCCTATTGAGGAGGGAATCGACCCGCTCTTTGAGTAAGCGACTTTTGGAGGCTATATAGATGTATTTATTTTAATCAACCAATTAATATTTAATTCAAAGATGTCAAAGAAGAGAATTTACTCCTTCGGCAATGGAGCCGCAGAGGGAAAGGCAGACATGAGGATGCTACTTGGCGGAAAGGGAGCCAACCTAGCAGAGATGAATCTAATCGGAGTGCCAGTGCCTCCAGGATTCACCATCACTACTGACGTTTGTCACGAGTATTACGACCTCGGTGAGGAGGCACTTCGCAAGGAGATGACCGACGAGCTGGAGAAGAATATCAAGCAGGTAGAGGAGATCATGGGTGCTAAGTTTGGTAGCAATGAAAACCCACTACTTGTCTCTGTACGCTCCGGTGCTCCTGCATCTATGCCAGGTATGATGGATACCATCCTCAACCTTGGTCTGAATGACGAGGCTGTAGAGGGACTTGCTAAGAAGAGTGGCAACGAGCGCTTCGCTTGGGACTCTTACCGTCGTTTCATCCAGATGTATGGCGACGTAGTGCTTGGTATGAAGCCAGCCGATAAGAAGGAGATTGACCCCTTTGAGAGAATCATCGAGGAGGTAAAGCAAGAGAAGGGTGTAAAGCTTGATAATGAGCTAGAGGTAGCAGACCTTAAGGAGCTTGTAACTCGCTTCCGTGAGGCAGTGAAGGCACAGACTGGTAAGGACTTCCCAACCGATGCTCGTGAGCAGCTTTGGGGTGCTATCGGTGCCGTGTTTGGCTCTTGGATGAATGAGCGTGCTATCATCTACCGTCGTATGGAGAGCATCCCAGAGGAGTGGGGTACCGCTGTCAACGTACAGGCGATGGTATTCGGTAACATGGGCGATAATTCAGCAACTGGTGTTTGCTTCACACGTAACTCTGCAACGGGCGAAAACCTATTCAATGGTGAGTACCTAATCAATGCACAGGGTGAGGACGTAGTGGCAGGTATCCGTACCCCACAAGAGATCACCAAGGAGGGCTCTCTCCGTTGGGCAAAGCTAGCTAACGTTACTGAGGAGTATCGTGCTAATGAGATGCCATCTCTCGAGGAGTCTATGCCAAAGATGTACAAGGAGCTAGTGGATATTGAGCGTAAGCTCGAGGACCACTACCACGATATGCAGGATATGGAGTTCACCATCCAGGATGGTAAGCTTTGGATCCTCCAGACTCGTAACGGAAAGCGTACCGGTAAGGCAATGGTGAAGATCGCTATGGACTTACTTCGCGAGGGTTCACTCACCGAAGAGCAGGCTCTGATGCGTATTGATCCTAATAAGCTTGATGAGCTACTTCACCCAGTTTTCGACAAGGCTGCAGAGGCAAAGGCAGTAGAGATTTCTCGTGGTCTACCAGCTTCTCCAGGTGCTGCTTCAGGTAAGATCTGCTTCTTCGCTGAGGATGCTGCACGTATGCACAATGAGCACGGCGATAGTGTGATCCTAGTGCGCAACGAGACCTCTCCTGAGGACCTCGCAGGTATGCAGGTAGCAGAGGGTATCCTTACCGCTAAGGGTGGTATGACTAGCCACGCTGCGGTGGTAGCTCGTGGTATGGGTAAGTGCTGTGTATCAGGTGCAGGTAGCCTAGAGATCGATTACAAGGCCGGTACCGTGAGCGTAGATGGTAGAGTATACAAGGAGGGCGACTACATCTCTCTCAATGGTTCTACCGGTGTGATCTACGAGGGGCAAGTACCTACCAAGGCTGCTGAGCTCGATCCAGACTTCCAATACCTAATGGAGCTATCTGATAAGCATGCACGCCTCAAGGTACGTACCAATGCCGATACTCCACACGATGCAGAGGTAGCTCTCAACTTCGGTGCTACTGGTATCGGTCTTTGCCGTACAGAGCACATGTTTTTCGAGGGCACTAAGATCAAGGCGATGCGTAAGATGATCCTCTCTTCTGATACCGAGGGTCGTGTAGCAGCGTTGAAGGATCTATTGCCACTACAGAAGCAAGACTTCCTAGGTATCTTCCGCGTGATGGACGGTCACCCAGTGACTGTACGTCTGCTCGATCCACCTCTACACGAGTTCCTACCACAGGATGAGAAGGGTGTGAAGGAGATGGCCGATGAGCTTGGTCTTTCACTTGCTCAGGTACAGGCACGTATCAACAACCTCCACGAGGTGAACCCAATGCTCGGTCACCGTGGTTGCCGTCTAGGTAATACTTACCCAGAGATCACCGTGATGCAAACCCGTGCTATCCTTGGTGCAGCTATCGAGCTTCAGAAGGAGGGCATCAGTGTAATGCCAGAGATTATGGTGCCACTAGTAGGTACCGTGAAGGAGCTGGAACTACAGCGCCAAACCATCGACGAGACGGCAGAGAAGCTCTTCGCCGAGGAANGTGCAAAGGTAGAATACAAGGTAGGTACCATGATTGAGATCCCACGTGCTACCTTGATTGCCGATAAGATTGCTGAGCACGCTCAGTTCTTCAGCTTCGGTACTAACGACCTTACCCAGATGACCTTCGGTTACTCACGTGACGATATCAATGGCTTCCTACCAGATTATCTTGCAAAGAAGATTCTCCCAGTCGACCCATTCCAGGTACTCGATCAGGAGGGTGTAGGACAGCTCGTTCAGCACGGTACCAAGCTCGGTCGTAGCACCAATGCCAACCTTAAGGTAGGTATCTGCGGTGAGCATGGTGGTGAGCCAAGTAGCGTGAAGTTCTGCCACAGAGTAGGCCTCAACTACGTATCTTGCTCTCCATTCCGTGTGCCAATCGCACGTGTAGCAGCAGCTCAAGCAGCTATCGAGGAAAAGAAGTAATTCACTCCTCCCCATACAATACCAGAGGGTGTGCTAGCCTAGTCGCTAGTACACCCTCTCTTCTTTGTGGCTTATCGGACGGGTACCTTATCGGATCGGGTACCTTATCGGACAAGTCGGACAGGGCAGACAGGTCAGACAGGTCAGACGAGTCAGACAGGTCAGACAGATCAGACAAGTCAGACGGTGGCGTTGTTTGTCCGACCTATCCGATAATGATTTCTTCTATAAAGTCACCCGATGGGAGAGCACCCTGTCGGGTGCTCTAGGGGCTTATCCCTAGATCTGGTCGCCTGATTCAAGATTGGCACTTCTTGCAGCATTCTCAATATGATAAAGGGCGTACAAGTCAATACTTGTATGCCCTTTATCATATTGTATGCAATTAATTTGTCTAGTAACTAAAATTCATAAGTTACACTTGCATTGAAAGTTGTGCCAGGACCATAGTAAAGTCCATAGTTGTCTAAGCTAGCTACATAGCGCTTGTTGAGCACGTTGTACACATTTGCACGGATAAGGATACCTTGCTTTCCTGTAAGTGCAAAACGGTATGAAGCACCCATGTCAAGTAGTCCATAGTTATCTAGCTTCTGAGATTTGTACTCTTTCCCCTTGACCGTTGCTTCAGCCAACTTCTTAATGTCTACATCACCATATAGGTTGAGATAATGATTGTAGTCTGCAAAAATTACAAATCCCTTAGCTTTGTACTCAGCACCGAATCCTAAAGTGCTCTGTGGTGCACTTCCGACCTTAGTACCAGCCAACTCAATTTCAAACTTATCAGCTACAGAGTTTCCAGAATCATTGTCAATCACCTCAACAGGAGTCTTTCCTGAATACTTCCAATCGCCATAGGTAAAGTGACCACGAAGCATCAGCCCTGTCAATGGGTGAGTGCGTATATCAAGCTCTACACCCTTGTGAATTTGCGTTACATTGGAAAGCCTAAACCCAGCACTCTGTAGCAGTTTATGAGTATTGGGTGTGGTATAATCGTCCATGCCAAAGGCGAGGAATCTATTTGCCCAAGAGGTATAGTATACATTGAGATTGATTGTAGTGTACCCTGGAAGCTTTGCTGAATAGCCTGCTTCAAGACCTAGGATATTTTCATTCTCTACCTTTTGCTCTCTAGGGCGAATGGTGGAGTACTCAAAAATGTTGTCCTTAAATGGCTGGCGAGAATAATACCCTGCATTTGCGAAGAACTTGTGATTTTTACCAGCTAGAATAGACGCACCACCCTTGATGTTAAATCCAAAGCGATTGATTACGTCGGACTTCTCATTGAGCAATAAGAAGTTTTCGGATGCTCTATAGCTTTGATTGGAGAAAGCAGCTTGTAAGAAAGAGGAGAATAAATCGTTATGGTACTCTACTTGACCGAATAGGCCTTGGTAGTTGATCCACTCGCTACTATTGTATCCAATGCGGTCTTCGGTAGGTGCATAGTTGAAGAGTGAAGCCCATGGGTCGGCTTTATAAGTGTTGGTAATTAAATATGCACCATTTGCATCTAGTAATGATTTGTTACGCCCCTTGGCGTCGTTCCAACCCTTGAGACCAAATAGCTCTGTAAGCTGACGGAAGTGGTCTCCCTTATAAAAACGGAGATCCGCTCCAACATTTACAGATAGATTCTCGTGGTTGTCATAGGAGTAGTTGGATACTAGTCCAAACCAGTGGTGGTTATTAACTGAGGAGCGAATGGCAGTACCATTATATCCTTTGCCGTATCCACCAGCAATTGATTTATTGCATTCGTTTTCGATAAAGTCCCAACGGATTTGGCCATCAGCATCACGTCCAACTTTTTTTCCATTGGCATCTTTAATGTAATCAGGACCATTTCCGTAGGCTCCCGTTCCACCGCCACGACCAAATGATGCATACAGCACGGTGGATAGAGATTGTTTCTTACTGATGTTCCAGTCCCAGTTGAGGTTCATTACTGGCTTGTGATAGTAGTTTTTGCGCTCGCTCAGGACTTTTCCATTGTAGTAACCCCAGTTCTTATTGTACTTGTATCCGTACTGGTCATATAGCTCTTGCTTAAGAGAGAAATGCTGGTTGTGCCACTGAGGAGCCCCAAAAATAAGGAAGTTAAACATGTGGTCTCCAGCTTTCTTACCTATAGAGAGGAAATAGTTTTGACCACTTCCTTGTGTGCCATCATTCCATTTGCGCTCACCTTGCCAATGGTCAATAAGTACTGAGACACCCCAGCCATTGCTTAGCAAACCTGTGTTGTATGCTGCTGTGCCTTTGAAATACTTACCATAACCACCGATGAAACGAACAAATCCGCCTCTTTCAAGGTCGGTAGCCTTAGTAACGATATTGATCGTACCACCGACTGAGGAAATAGCTAGTTTTGAAGACCCTAAGCCACGTTGTACATCAATGGCATTGGCAATATCCGAGATGCCAGCCCAATTGGACCAGTACATTTTGCCATCCTCCATGCCGTTGATGGGCTGTCCATTCAAAAGGAATGCGGTGTTGGACTGATCAAATCCACGCATAAACATCTTGCTGTCTCCAAAGCCACCAGCTTGGTTGGCTACATAGACGTTTGGCGTGTTTTTTAGAGCTTCAGGGAACTCTACATTACCTACCGCTTTCATCTGAATTTCAGAAGCCTTGACGATAGTTGATGCGATAGGTGTTACACGATTAGCCACATCAATCACTCCTTTACCCACAACTAGTACTTCCCCTAGCTGAGTATTGTCTTGGAAGATTGAAATAGTGCCTAACGAGCTCTTCCCAGAGGCACTGTACTTAACAGTTGTACTCAAGTAGCCTAGGTAGCTTACTTCCAGTGTGCCATTTCCTGTAAGGGAGATAGTGAATTTACCATCCATGTTGGTGGTGGTACCTTTAGACGAATCCTTGCTGTCTACCACCACTGCACCAATAAGAGGCTCATGTGTATCACCATCCACTACTACGCCTGTATAGGTCTTCTGTGCCCAAGAGGATGCACAGGTAAAGCCTAGTAAAAGCGAAAGCATTATAAGCCTATAAAACTGTTTCATAAGTTTGCTTTTTAGTTTATAAATTGTTGTCTCAAATAATAATCTACAATGGTCAATCTAATTCAATTGCAAAGTTACCTAAAACAATGTAGATTGGTGATATTGTAAATTAAGATTTCGTTACATATCTCAGAAAAGGCTGTTATTGCCCATACGTTGAAGGAGTAGACAGATAACACTTGCTATTCGGTAGCTTGGTGGAGTAGTTAGTTTTATTTACTTTTGTAGGTAGATATTAATTAGTGGAAAGGAGTGAAGCTATGCCAGATGTAGTGATGACCTTTAAGGGTCGGCCATATAACCTTACGGAGGAGCCTATGATTATAGGTATCCTCAATCACACACCCGATTCATTTTATGCCGGAAGTCGCATTGAGGGTGAACGAAATATACACCAACGGATTGAGGAGATCATTGCCCAAGGGGGTAAGATGATTGATGTGGGGGGGTACAGCTCTAGGCCTGATGCTGCGGAGGTCTCTGAGGAGGAGGAGTGGCGACGGGTGAAGGAGGTATTGGATATCCTGAAGAAGGAGTACCCTGAGCTGCCGGTGAGTGTCGATACCTTTACCGCTTCGGTGGCACGTAAGTCGATAGAAGAGGGTGGGGCAGATGTGATTAATGATGTTTCGGGTGGGCGTATTGACCCACTGATGCTCAAGACGGTGGCGGAGCTACAGGTACCTTATGTGCTGATGCATATGCGGGGTACGCCCAAGACGATGCAGAGCCTCTGTGAGTACAAGGGGCGTGTGGCCGATGGGGTGATTGAGGAGCTACTGGTGACGATCGAGAAGCTGAGGGAGCTGGGGCTTCGGAAGGAGCATATCATCCTCGACCCTGGCTTTGGCTTTAGCAAAACGACGGAGCAGAATTATGAGCTGATGAGTGACCTCGATAAGTTTAGGGTGCTCGACTATCCTCTCTATGTGGGGATTAGCCGTAAGAGTATGATCTATAGATACTTTGGCACTACCCCAGCTGAGGCACTCAATGGTACCACGGTGCTAAATACCTATGCCCTTCTTCATGGGGCGCACTTTATCCGTGTGCACGACGTGCGGGAGGCGTGGGAAGCGATGAAGATGGTACAGGAGATTAAGCGACTAAACTAAGCAATAGGGGTATGGAGTGGTTGGCGTTTTCCTTTAAGGATTTTATGGATATCCTACTAGTGGGGCTATTGCTCTACTATGTCTATGATGTGCTCCGAAAGAGTGGTAGTGCCACGATCTTTGGGGGAATTATCTCGCTGATCCTCATTTGGATTGTCACCTCTCAGATTCTCCGCATGAGGGTGCTTGGGGGGATATTGGATGCTCTCTTTAGTGTGGGGATTGTGGTGATCGTCATTATATTTCAGGATGAGATAAAGGGCTTCCTTACCCTGCTAGGTAGCACGCAGAGGTGGCGATTTATCCGCCGAATCTTTAAGCCTGAGAAAAATGTGGAGGTGAGTCGGGAGCAGAGCTTTATCGGAATGATCTCTTTTGCCTGTGCCAATATGGCAAAGAAAAAGACCGGTGCCCTCATTGTGATTGAGCAGGGCACTAGTCTGGAGCAGTATATCCATACGGGGGAGATTATCAATGCGCAGGTCAATTCGCGGTTGATAGAGAATATATTCTTTAAGAATGCTCCGCTACATGATGGGGCGATGATTATCCGTGACTATACCATCGTGGCGGCGGCTTGTATTCTGCCTGTAGCACAGGGGCAAGAGCTACCGAAGGAGATGGGGCTAAGGCACCGCTCGGGACTAGGGATGTCGCAAGCAACGGATGCGAAGGTAATCATCATCAGTGAGGAGCGTGGGGAGATATCGATTGCACACAATGGGGAGATGATCGCTGATGTGACGACAGATCAGCTGCAACAATTTATCAGCAATGACTTTACCGACCTCGGGAAGATAGGTACGCTTGTCACAGCTCACGCCGTATAGAGAGGAGGTGGACTATGCGTGGAGGGCTTCGCTACATACTTCTACTCTTTTCGCTACTTTCCGCACTGATCGTAGAAGCACAGGAGTTGGCTCCTGTAGTGATGCCTGAGTTGCTGGTCTTGGGTAGCCACACTAAGTATGAGGAGGATAATGATGCGGTAGCCCTGATTGAGCGGACTGCTGCGAGGGAGCGTGCTGATAGAGCTACATGGCAGTTGGATTATAGCTTTCAGCAGTCGGAGCAATTGCTTCTGGCGCTTGGTCGGGTGGATAAGTGGCGGGGTGCACTGCGTAAGGTGGTGCCTTTCTTTGATCGCTACTTGATTCATTCGCATATTGATGGCACGCCGGTCTTACCGCTTTCGGAGTACCAAAAGGTCTATCTCAAGGGGTACAATCATACGACGCAGCAGCTCAATGAAGCGATCCTATATAGTCAGCATAATGGGTTGGACCAAAATATCAGTGATGGCTCTCAGAGTGTGCGACTGGAGGAGCTATTCTCCAAGGTGGACCTCTTTGAGAAGCATGTGAAGATACTAGATACCAAGCTCCCTGCGCCCCTTTCGGAGCAGGCAAGACACCACTACAAATATTATCTCACAGATACCATTATATCGGCTGGGTACGTGGCTCAGGTGGTGGACTTTATCCCACGTCAGCCCCATGCCCCTTCTTTTTCGGGACGGTTGCTGATTGTGGAGGATCATGGCCCGCGATTGCTCAATGCTTACCTTATCTTTCCGAAGCAAATCGATATTAACTTCGTGGAGGATCTTCGTCTGCAGCAACAATTTGTGAAGACCTCGGTGGGGTGGCACCTCAAGGAGGAGCGTCTGGTGGGTAATCTGAAGCTATTTATCA
The DNA here is from genome assembly GCF_000372405.1 of Porphyromonas somerae DSM 23386. GTDB lineage: Bacteria > Bacteroidota > Bacteroidia > Bacteroidales > Porphyromonadaceae > Porphyromonas_A > Porphyromonas_A somerae. Next base: position 50,599 of record NZ_AQVC01000003.1, read on the forward strand.
ATCTACTCTCTCTCTATGTGGAGCAATCAAGACACTACGATGAGTATGGCGAGCAATCGCCTGACTCCGAGATTATCGCTCTGAAGCAACCTTTTAATGACTGGCAGGATAGGGAGTTAGCAAAGCCAGTTATCTCTTCTGCCATTGCCCGAAACCTACTGACCACCAGCGATGGCCTGCGGAGGTTTATGGACCAATTCAAACAGCTAGGGTGGCAGCGTGTGGTACTGGAGTTGGTGGATATGGTGAGCCTTAATTACATTCGTACGAAGTGGGACTACAGTAAGATTTACGGGGGAAGCCTCTTTGACCTCGGACCGGTGAATGAGCTGGTCAATGCCAATCATACGGAGGGGCTACGTATCAAGGTTGGAGGAAGGACTACCGGTTATCTCTCGCACCATCACTTCTTTAATGGGTATCTTGCCTATGGATTTAAGGACCGACGCCCTAAGTATGGCGTTGGCTACGCCTATTCTTTTAGACCGAAGCGCTACTTTAGGGAGGAGTTTCCTCAGCACGAGCTATCGCTGAGCTACCAGCACGATATCTATATACCAGGTCTTGAGGTACAGAATAACGACCGAGATAATATCCTCTATGATGTAGGGGTATCGTATCTGGCAACTACCTCTTATCGAAATCTCTTAACTCTGGAGTATCTAAAGGACTTCAATGCAAGTCTTTCTCTCCGGCTTTATGCCAATTATAGGGAGGATAGGGCGAGTGGGCCGCTTGATTTTGTGCGGGTTAATCACGACCACTCTCTGCAGAAGTTGCCTAAGATCACCGATGTTTATTCGGGCGTGGAGCTACGGTGGGCGATCGGTGAGCGCATCGTTGATGGCTCTATGCAAAGACACCGGCACTACGCGAATGTATATCGCGAGGTACCGGTGCTAAAGCTTCGCCACGAGTGGGCGGATAAATGGTTGGGGGGTGACTTCCGTAGGCAACGAACGGAGCTATCGGCTGAGCAGAGACTCTGGATGGGGGTCTTTGGTCGTCTGGACTATCAAGTGACGGTGGGGAAGCTATGGAGCTCGGTGCCCTTCCCTGTCTTGTATACGCCACCGACTAATATCGGAATTATGCATAAGCACAATACGTTCCAATTGCTCAACCCTTTGGAGTTCGTTGCGGATGAGTGGCTGACGGCCTTTATGGAATACCATATGCGTGGCGTGGTCTTTGACCGTATCCCATTGATCAATAAGTTGCGACTTCGGGGTGTGCTGACGGCCAACTTCCTCTATGGTAACCTCACTGCTAAGAACCGACAAGCTACGGGTAATGAACTATTCGTACTCCCTGTGCATACTACTGAGATGCAGGACCAAGTCTATGCTGAGGTGGGCTTTGGGCTGGAGAATATACTCAAGGTGGTGCGCATTGATGTCTATCGCCGTCTCTCTCCGCTGAAGCCTCACTCCAAAGGTCCGTGGGGGATGAAGCTAGATTTATCGCTTAGTTTTTAGAGAATGTAGCACGAAGTGCCATTCTCGCACATTTGATGCAAATGTGCTGAGACTTTGAACGAAGGATGAGATGCAAGGCGCTGAGGATGAGGGCGCTGGGAACGTACTAGTGTACGTGACCGAGCCCGGATTCCGAAAGCAACGCCGCAGATCGCCTTCGTGCAACAGTCTCTTTTAGGTGGATAATTCGTTGGTTGCTACTACCTCTGAAGGAGAGGGTAGGGTCGTACAATTGCTTCTCAAAGGGGCCATCGACCAGTACATCAATCCACTCTAGTAGTGGTGCTCGCTCTGGATCCTCTAGTAGTTCTTCGTAAAGGTAGCCAGTGTAGCACCAGATGCTTAGCCCCGTCTCCTCTCGCACTCTTCTGAGTAGCGGGCCGAAGTCGGTGGGGTTATAGAAGGGGTCTCCACCACTAAAGGTGACGCCATCGAGTAGGAAGTTGCCCTTAATCTCCTCTATTATGTTGCCTATCCGCTCCTCCGTCAGTGGCTCTCCTGCCTGTGGCGACCAGCTGAGCGGGTTGTGGCAACCAGGGCAGGCGTGCCGACACCCTGCCAAGTAGATGCTATACCTTATCCCATCGCCATCGAGGATGGTCTCTGAAATTACCTTGAGCAGATTGAGCATACCATCTAGGTGAGTAGCAAGATCATCCACTGTGCCGCCATCACTCGTAGGAAGAGGGTGACTGGATAGACGGTAGCATAGACCACCGATGGGATATTGTTTTTAGTGGCATCTGGGGTAAGCGATAGGGCTGGGGCAAAGGTCATATTTCCAGCCACATACCCTAAGAGGGTGAAGTAATCTAGTTTGAGCCAAAGGCGTCCAATCACGAGGGTGATCCAAAGCGGAATCAACATCATCAGTGCTGCATAGCCCATCCAGACAAAGCCACCGCTCATGAGCTTCTCCACAAAGCTGCCCCCGACACTCAGTCCCACGCAGGCTAGGAAGAGGGTAATCCCTATCTCCCGTATCATCATATTGGCACTCTCGGTATTGTGAGTGTTGAGCCTAAACTTTGTGCCGAAGTTGCTCAGTAATATGGCTACAATCAGTGTGCCGCCTGAAAAGCCGAGCTTCACCGGCATACTCATTCCGGAAAGCTGTATCTCCAAGCTCCCAACAAGTACACCTAGCAGTAGTGCCAAGAAGAGCACCAGCAGATTGGGTCGCCTTAGGTTGGTAGCTGAATTGCCAAGTATCTTCTCCACATGTTTTACGTCCTCCTCTTGTCCTACAATCACTACCGTATCACCTACTTGTAGGCGGAGGTCGGGCTTAGCGATCAGGTGGACGCCAGCACGGTAAAGGCGTGAGACATTGACATTGTAGAGTGTCCTAAACTTGAGTTGCTCAATGCTTTTGCCGGTGATATTGGGGTGCGTCACTAGCACACGGTGAGATACCAAGGTATTATCGAGCTTAAACCAAGTGGCATCGCTCATCTCGAGCCGACGACCTACGAAGGCGGCGATGGTCTCCACCTCGTCTTGCTCCGAGATAACCAAGAGCTTATCGCCCTCATAGATTTTTGAATTGGAGCTAGCCATCTCCACCTCGCCAGTGCCTTCGTGCAAGATACGCGAGATGACTACCTCGTACTTCTCTAATAGCATCTTTACGTGGTAGATATCCATCCCGAAGAGGGCTGGATTGGTCACTTCTAGAGAGTAGACTAGGGCTTCTCGTTTCTTCGCCTGCTCCCTCTCCTCCAATTCCTTCTCCTCACGTGCCACATCAATCTTAAAGATCCACTTGATGATTGAAAGGGTGACCACCATCCCAACAATGGCAACTGGATAACCAAGGGCATAACCTATGCCGATATCTTGTGGCGTACTTCCCGAGAGCATTCGTGCTGTCTCCTGTGCCGATGCAAGCGAAGGGGTGTTGGTCACCGCACCCCCTAGGATACCCATTAAAGTCGCTATCTGTTCGCTTGAAAAGCGGTAGATGAGGTAGGTGACGACTAGTGAGAAAAAGACTGATGCGATAGAGAGTAGATTCAGAGATACGCCTCCTTGCTTGAAGGTGGCAAAGAATCCTGGCCCTACGATCATACCAATACCAAAGATAAAGAGAATCATCCCACTCTCCTTCACAAAGGAGAGCACGTGAGGATCCATTGATAGGCCTAAGTGGCCCATCAATATCCCCACAAAGAGTACCCAGGTGACCCCGAGAGAAAACCCTCGTACCTTTACCTTGCTTAGTGCAGTGCCCACTGTCACCACTAAAGCGAGTACAAACATTGAAGAAGCGATATCCCCACCTAGGAGTAGTTGCTTCAGTACATCCATCATCTTTAATTAGCTTAGTTAATGATGCTTAACACGGTCCCGCTCTTCGGCACGCTTGGCAGAGTTCCACGAGGCGAGGTCACCAGTGAGATAGCCCGTGATCCTCCTCATGCGTTGGATATCCTCGCTCCCACAGATTGGGCAGCGGTCATAGATCACTCCCTTATAGTGGCAGCTCCTACAGGTGTCAATTGGGTGGTTGATAGAGCCGTAGCCAATCTGATTGTCCTTCATCAGCTTCACGATCTTTACGATCGCACGAATGTTTTTCTTCGCTTCACCATCCAGCTCTATATAGGTAATATGCCCACCAAGAGTGAGTGCGTGGAATGGAGCCTCTAGCCTGATCTTATCGGCAATGCGTACCTCCTCCTTTACATCGATATGAAATGAATTGATATAGTACTCCCGGTCATTGACCCCAGGTATCTTGCCGTACCGCTTCACATCAAGCTTTGTAAAGCGACCCGAAAGCCCCTCGGCAGGAGTGGCGAGTACCGAGTAGTTGAGGTGATACTTCGCCTTCATCTCGCCTGCCACCTCATTCAGTACCACTAGGCACTCCCGCAAAGTCTCCCACGCAGCGGAGCTCTCGCCGTGTCCCATACCATAAAGTGCATACATCGCATTGTGACCGCCGATAAATCCAATTCCCAGCGTACCGCTATCCAATACCGAGCCTACCTTGTCATTGGGTTTCAAAGCACCGCCTCCCTTCCATACATCGTTGCCCATCATAAATGGGAACTGACGAGCCAGTGCACTCCGTTGGTAGAGATATCGCTCATGCAATTGTTCGCCAACTAGTAGTGCCATCTCTCGTAGCGACTCCTTTAGCTTTTGGATAGATACACTCAAGATACGACCAGAGTCGGCAACCGAACCGCACTCTCGCTCCGCAGCACGACGAGCCTCAATCGCTAGCCTTGGTAGATTGATAGTGGTAAAGGAGAGATTGCCCCTTCCCACTGAACTCTGTACCCCATTGATATTCTCAAAGACACGGGTGCGGCAACCCATCGTTGCAATCTCATACAGATAACGATTAGGATCATCGGCACGCCAAAGTTTATTTTGATTGAAGGGGGTGTCGAGGAATAGGAAGTTGGGGAAGAGTGCCCTTGCTGTGGTCTTGCACGCTTTTAGGAATAGATAGAAGTTGGGTGCTTCAAACTCTAGCTCGCCCCTCATCGCAGCATCAAAGTCGGTAATTGCCAATTCATAGTCACGCTCTGAATAAGAGACCCCTTCCTTCACCTTAAATATCTGAATGGGGAAGACTGGCACCTCACCTCCAGCTCCTAGTCCCTCCATAGTCGCCTCCATCAGCTCCTCGATCACCATCTGCCCCTCGGCACTGGTATCGGTGCCGTAGTTAATCGAGCTAAAGACCACCTGGTTGCCGCCTCTGGAGTGCATCGTATTGAGATTGTGGATAAATCCCTCCATTGCCTGGTGCGTATCTCGCCTGGTTAGTTCGCGAGCCTCCGCCACCATCATCTCCAGATCTTCGTAGGCGATAGCATCGTTAGTCACCTTGGAGAGCTCATCATATAGCCCGCGAATCTCCCCCGCACTCGGCATGATGTTGCCTACAGCGTCGGTAATCATCGTTCGCAGTGCCTTCCTCTCAAGGTTCCCCTCACCACTTCTAGCCTTTACCATAAAGGGAATCAGCTCTGCCAAGTGCTTCACAAACGACTTGTATACCCCAGGTGCCATAAAGTAGTCAAAGGCGGGGATTGCCTGCCCTCCGTGCTGCTCATTTTGATTGGTTTGGAAAATGATCGTTGCAAGAGTGGCGTAGCTCTGGATGCTCTGAGGAGTACGGATACTCCCATTCTTTGTGTGGAAACCCCGTTCGTAGAGATCCTTCAGATCGTACTGTACACAAGTAGTGGTCTTGGTGGGGTAGTAGTCGAGGTCGTGTATGTGGATATCCCCACGCCTGTGTGCTTCGGCAAATTCGGGGGAGAGTAGATAGCGGTAAGCATAGTCCTTGGAGACCTCACTCGCGAAGGTCATCATCTGACCAGCTGGAGTGTGGCTACTCATATTGGCATTGCTCAGATTGATATCATTTTCATCGATCCGTACAATCCCATCAAAAGACTTCTTGAGGTCGGTGCGATTGTGCCGCTGCGTATTGCGCCACTCCCTATAGATAATGTAGCGCTTCGCCACATCGGGGCGCACCTTCATCAGCTCGCCCTCTACAATATCTTGTACCTCCTCTACCGAAATGGTAGTCTGCTCTATGCGCGACAATACTTGGCGAGTTACCTGCTGCACCTCACCATAATTATCTCCGTTGCCACTCGCTACGTAGGCCTTGAGAATAGCGTTTTCAATCTTAGAGGGGGTAAATGGCTCCTGCACGCCATCCCTCTTAATGATGTAAAGAACTGGATTATTCATATTACTTTAACTCCCGAAAGTTGATTAAATAGGTTTTATAATACGGTAAAATGCATCTGTCGGTCTTCTGACTTATCTCATACACCTCCGTACCTTCCCGCCCACATGGGCAGTGGCAAACGATCGGGGTGCTGTCAAGGCTTCTCAGCCCATCAAGACTTACAGCAGCGGGTACTGTACTGGACTCACACCAGTTTCCCAAGAGGTGAACTCTATCACCTCCACAAATGCACTACAAAGATACCTATTTTTATAGACCTGATAGCATAATATTGAGAAACAAAAAACCCCGGCAGTAACGCCGAGGATATAAAGAAAGTGGAGAATACCGGACTCGAACCGGTCACCTCTACAATGCCATTGTAGCGCTCTAGCCAGATGAGCTAATTCCCCATACTCCCCACAAAGATAACAATAATTAATGATGATAACAATTTATGTCCTGAAAAAGCAGATAAGCCGAAGAATGAGCTTATCCTTCGGCTTATCTATTACTGTTCAGTTAAGTATTTATGGAATAGGGAAGATAAAAGGTTCGCTACCGTTATTTACGAACTTTGCACCACTAGGCATGCTTAGGTGCTTTTGGCTCTTACTCCAATCCCATAGCATAGACTCGTCCTCTGTGATTTCACCTGTTTCTACATTTCTCTTTTTACCATTGAGAGGGTAGTATAGAAGTAGGTTATCATCATTGGCATCTACTAGCTTCCAGGTGTTGTCGAGGATCTCCTTGTCGGTACGTGCCGACTTCCAGAAGCGTACCTCACGAATCAGCTCATTGCTACCGCCAATCCAGAAACCAGTTAGGCCATAAGCTCCAGTACGGATCTCGCGCTCTATGACTTTCACACCATTGACATATACTGAATTAGCCTTACCATCGTACTTAAAGCCGAGCATATACCAGGTATTTGGCTCTGCTGCCAAAGCTTCCTCAGGAATATCAATTTGTGAATTTCCAGTCTTTATCTGTAGCTGATTAGGCTTAATAGTTACGTCACCAAAGCGAATGTAGATCTCGTCGTTCATACTAGAGCCTGTTACCAGCTTGGTACCACAGATTGAGCGGTTATTTTCATTATATGAAGCTCTATTCACCATCACTTCAAGTGTCCAAGTGTCTACCTTAAAGTCGTTGGGGAACATAGATCCATCCTCCGAGCCAGAGCCAACTATTCTAAGAGCCTTTGTGCTGATTCTCTGCTCTAGGACAAGAAGAACCTCGCTCTCGGCATCAATAATGCACTTATTTGAGTTTGTCAACTTTATAGGAAGAGCATAAGTGTACGCAGGATTAAAGACGAGGTCTTTAATTTTCAAGCCCAAAGATTTGATGGATTCGCCACTTTCGAAAGCTATCTCTTTATCTATGCTATACATCTCTGCAGGCAACATTACATAGGTAGTCCCATGAGCTTTGTTATAGGCCTCCAATTGGGTAGCATTTCCAGCTTCCACTCCTACCTTTACCTCTTCGGAAGGTAAGTGAGTCAAAGCGACCTTAATGTCATTAACTACTACATCCTCTTTCTCTACAAAGAATGATTGGATAGTAGAACCACCCTTGATATATACACTTTGACGAGTTAGCTCACCAGGAGCTTGCTTTGGTTTATTGTATAATTCATCTTGGCAGGACGTCAAGGCAAATGACGCAAGCGTTAATGCCGATACAATTATTGATTTTGCAATATTATTCATCTTACAATGTCTATAGAGTCCATTATTACTGATAGTTTCCTGGGTATTTCACATTACCCATGTAGAGGGCTGTACGCAACCACTTATATGGAGGATCATTTGGATAATCATACTCCATGTGATAGGTACCAATACCGCCGATGCGTAGGCCACTAGGAAGGTCTAGTGTTGCATAGTCAAAGATCTGAGCTCCTGGCTTGCCGTTGAACTCAGGGTGAGCACTTGATATGTAACCAGTGACACCTCCATTTCGCCAAGTTTGCTCAAACTCTACTGTAATGATTGTTTTGCGTTCCCAATCAGTTAGATGAGGCTTGCTTATCTTACGCTGAACATAGCTGGTATGTCTTTCCCAATATGCCTGGTAGATATAATGGTCGATCATCTTTGAGGTCTCAGTGCTCAGCTTATCTGGCTGACCATCCATCACAATCATCTTGCCAAGGGGGTTGAGCTTATCGTACATAGTCTTGATGAAGACATACATATTATTGTTCTGACCCTCATCAGGTCCAATCTCTAGCCAATTAGCGAGTGATCCAGAGTGTCCATAACCTGGCTCGTAATCGATGTCAAAACCATCGAGATCATACTTAATAATAGTATCGCAGATCGCAAGGGCATAGGCCTCTACACCCTTCTTAAAGTCTCCACCACCTTTTTGGTCTACCCAGTAATCGTATGGGTCTAATCCTGGAGGGGTCATCTGGTCTCCAAGGTTCTGTACGATCCAGCATAGCAGTGCCTTAGAGCCCATCACGTTTTGGAAAAACTTAAGGTCGGTCTGCTGCTCAGGTGTTAGATTACCCCTACATCCCCATAGAGATACGAAGTCTACACTATCAGGGATAAACTTTAGGTAGTTCTGTGGGTTGTCTCCTTTACCTGTCCAGTTGCCAAACCATCCAAAGCCCTTGACGTGAGGGGTTTTCTTGTACTCACGGATGGCTGCATAGTATGCTTTCTCTGTCGGAGTCAATTGATCCTCACTGGTCACTTCTATCTTTGGTAGGTGACGCTTAAGCCCTTCTTGGTTTTCGAAAGGAATTCTCTCGGGAGTCAATCCGTTTTGACAGCCTACAAAGGAGAGAATGAGACCTAGCAAAGTGACTAGGAATATTTGATTCTTTCTATTCATCATTTTATCTGCTTTATTCGGTTAATTCTGTGTAGGTCTGTCCTTACGTACCCACCACAATCTCGTAGAGCCAATATCTGGGCCACCTAGTAGCTCAGGTACAATCGCCATATTCTTATTCGTTGAATACTCGGTTGAAGCAAACTTAAATCGCTCAGGAGCAAGAAGCCCTGGACCTTCAATGCGTGCTGGAGCACTTCTATCTACTGGTCTATGGATATAAGGATACCCAGTGCGCCTATACTCGGTCCATGCCTCAATGGCATTTGGGTACATGGCTAGATACTTTTGAGTAATGATCTTTTGAAGTTGCTCCTCTTGCTCGTCCTTTTCTGTAGACATGTAGTCCCAAGATGGGCATACATTATTATTTGATATTCTACTATTATAGATATAGTTCACATACCAATTATTGGTCATAGCAGAGATGTCTGTTGGCTTTACTGTGCGAGTGAGATACTCATCAGCTCCAGACAAGCCATTCTCCTCAAAAGAGAGCTTCACCCCTTTCTCGTAATACTCTTTAGGAGAGCCCTCGTAAAAACCATAGAGTGCTGCTTCAGCCTTCAAGAAAGCTACCTCGGAGGCTCTTAGCCAGTAAATGCCAGTGCTGGCCTCCACATTGGGTTGAGAAGCAAAGAAAGGACTAGTGTCACCAGATTCACTATCTCTCTTTGGCATATCATTGGTGTTGAGTATTGAGTAGTAACCTTCCATTCCCCTAAATGTACCCTTCTTGAAATATTTGCCGATACGAGGGTCGTTGTAGCCATCGAGGTAAGACCAAATAGTACCACCCATTCTAGTCTCACCATAATCTATGGAGGCGAGCATAGGATTAAGTAGGGTAATCTTACTTGATGACTTTAGAACAGCCTCATCAGCAACAGCCTCAATAACGCCACCATTTGCAGGGTCAAGGGCTTTCGCTATGTATTCTCTAGCAAGCTCTGGAGCTACGAAATGAGTGCGAACAGCCAATCTTAGCATGAGTGAGTTAGCCAGCTTCGTCCACTTTGTAGCATCGCCATTGTATACGAGGTCAAACTTCTCCATTACCTTGTTGGGTGTTGCATTTAGAATTTTTGCGGCATTTTCAAGGTCGCCCAACATACTCTTATATACTACTTCCTGGCTATCTGGCTTTGGCTCAATATCAGCGTCTCCTGCTTGAGTATAAACGATAGGTCCGAAGGCATCCGTTGCACGAGTCCAGGCAATTACTTTGAGTACTTGAGCCACGGCAAACATCTGCTGATCAGTTGGCTTTTCACTCTTTCCAATGGTCTGATACACATCATTCCATGCTTGATATGCTTTGGTGTACAGGCAGGAAAGGATATACTCCATTCGGTTGTCTGGGTAAGCCCAATTGGACTCTATAGAGAAGTTCCAGTTGTTGTTATTCCCAAAATACCCTATGTAGTTGCCTGATGAGATCAAGTCTGTAGCTTGCAGGTCATTACCTGGTCCAGTAGTTTGATCTGGAGTGCCGATAGGTATTATCTTCTGCATAATGGTCATCACAGGGCTACCCACTGAGCGACCACCTGCATTATTCTCCTCTTCTGTAACGCCATAGATATTGGTGTTCAAATCTGAAGGCATACAGCTGGAAACACCTCCTATAAGTAGTAAGGAAGTCACCAGAATTGCTATTGCATTGTATCTTTTATTCATATCTGATTTCTGCTATTCTCTTTTATCAAAAACCGAGGTTGATGCTTAACCCAAATCCTCTTTGACTTGGCATAAGGAAGTTGTCATAGCCTTGACCAAATGTACCAGTGCCAGCAGTAAGTTCTGGATCAAATGGAGCCTTGTTGTATATCATCAGCAGGTTGGTCCCATAGACTGCAAATGATGCGCTACGTAGCGTATTGCCCAACCACTTGCTTGGGAGGCTATACGAAAGCCTAAGCTCTTGGAGCCTTACATTTGTCGCTGAGTAGACATAGTATGAGTCTAGCTCAGACACTGCTGTATAGTAGTCCTTGGGATCCATCGTAAAGTCGGCCATCTTGATGCCTCCATTGTCTCGTGCGAGAGCAGACTCCTCGGATACACCATACTTATCTAGCATAGCTTGTGTCTTTGAAATCACTACGCCTCCAATGCGTGCATTGAATAGGAAGTTAAGACCGATCCCCTTGTAGTTGAACCCTTGGGCATACCCCAAATTCCAATCAGGGTTGACGCTACCTAGTTGGTAAGGCTCCACATCTTCTGCGACAGGAGCTTGCCCCTTGGTGTAGTTCATATAGCCATCCTTATCTCGCTTGAGTTGCTTGGTGGCATACATCATACCGATTTCGCCATCTTTGACTAGTCTAAAGCGTCCTTGGTCAATAAATGAGAAGTCTAGTGGAGATCCTGTGATAGGATTCTTAACTACGTTGGCGAGCTCAACGATTCTATTCTTATTGTGTGTAGCAGTAATTACAGAGTTGAAGCCGAAGCCATTCTTAAACTCCTTTTGTAGAGAAAGCGTTAGCTCAATACCTCTATTCTGTACATTACCTGCCTGCACAAACATATAGTTGTAGCCAGCACCTCCAGGCAACTTCTTCTTCAAGAGCTGATTGTAGGTATTGGAGTGGTAAAGAGTAACGCCTAAGTTAATCAGACCACCTGCCCAGCGAGTATCCAGACCGAGCTCGTATGAGCGTGTGCGCTCAGCACGAAGGTCGGGCAGTGGATAATACTCGTATGGTGCTGCTGCACCTCCCTTGATGTCGCGGGTAACAGAGCCTGGGGTAAGTCCAGCAAATGGAATAGGTGAACCTACCTCAGTGTATGATCCACGAATCTTACCAAAGCTCAAGATAGGATTCATCTTAGCTTTTGTATTCTCAGAGAATAGCTCTGTGAACACCAATGAAAGACCCACTGATGGATAGAATATCCATGAGTCATTGGTGCCAATAAGTCTTGAGTTTTGATCCCCACGACCGGTAAGTGTAAGGTAAGCAATAGACTTCCAACCTAATTCGGCCGAGCCGAATACGGCTACGTTTCTAGTCCTATCATTACCACCATCCTCCGATGGTACAGCAGTGGTAGGATTGACATTTGTATAGGTGAACTTATTAGGGAAGGAGAGTAGGTCGCCACCGTAGCCTCTTGACTTGGTGTCGTACTCCTCAAAAGATGATCCTGCATTCACCATAATGTTGAAGTCATCTAGGAAGCTCTTATTGATATTAAGCATCAAGTCCATATACTTTTGCCTGAAGGTAGATTGCTTGTAGCTATATCTACCATTTGGCTTAGCGTGGGTACTAATAGTGCTTGCATACCTTTTATCTTCGCTCTCAGTGTAGGTGTTATCTAGACGTACACGACCTGATAGATTAAGCCAATCCGTAAAGTCGTACCCCACCTGACCGTAGAATGTGTATCTGTCGCTAGCTACAGGACGGAGTGTCCTATATGCCTCCCAGTATGGGTTTTGGGTGTTCATACCGAAGTCACCTACTGACCATGACTGCTCGTAGATACCTGTCTCAGGGTTAAAACGCTCAAATTCCTTTTCGCGGTTGAAGTCCTCACCTCTAGGATATAGGTAAGCACCCACAATAGGATTGAAGTAGGTACCATAAGCGATCATATTATTATAATACTCGCGGCTATAGCTGGCAGAGAAGTCTAGGTGAAGTTTGTCTTCAAATAGGCTGGACGTATTACGCACCATCGCATTGTATCGGTGATACTTATTATTGGGGATGATGCCTTTAGAGTTGATAGCAGCTACCGATACATAAGTTTGATTGACCTTGGAACCTACAGAAAGACTTAATGCGTTATTAAACATAAGCCCTGTCTCAAAAAAGCCTCTAGGCTCATAGTTGCTTGGTGTGTCTAGCTTTGCACCCCATGAAAGATAGGATCCTTCGTTGTTTCCATATCTATTCTGGAAGCGTGGAAGAATATAGGCTTGTGAGCCTTCGAAGGAGGTTGAGAAGTTGACCTTTAGTGACCCTTCTTCCCCTTTCTTGGTGTTGATCAAAATAACGCCATTTGCCGCTGCTGCTCCATAGAGTGCTGCTGCTGAAGGACCAGTTAGTACCGAGATGGACTCAATGTCTTCGGGATTGAGGCTACCAATGCCTTCACTAGATGCAGTACTAGCAAATCCTGATCCATCACCGCCACGATCTGCCTTGTTGCCTACTGGAATACCATCGATCACGTAGAGTACATTATTATCTCCAGCGATAGACTTATTACCACGCATCACAACACGTACACCACCACCTACCCCAGAAGCACTCTTCTGTATATTGACGCCGGCTACTTTTCCGCTGAGGGAGTTGATGAAGTTGGCGTCTTTGACGGTGGTGAGCTGCTCATTATCGAGCTTTTGGACGTTGTAGGAGAGGGCTTTCTCGGAGCGCTTGATACCGAGTGCCGTTACGACTACTTCGTCGAGAAGCTCTGTATCCTCTTCGATCACGATTTGGATGGAGCTCTGTCCATTGATGGGCACCTCTATGGTCTTATATCCGATGTAGGAGACCCTGATGTGTCCGTTAGCGGGGACAGCCGTGAGTGTAAATTGGCCATCTAGGTTGGTGAGCATACCTTTGGAGGCATCCTCTACCAGCATTACAGTTGCCCCTATGACGGGCTCATTGTGTGTCGCATCTGTGACCACTCCCTTCACGGTAATGGTCTGCGCAAGAGCCATAGGTGCCAGAAGACTCAGAAAGAGTGTACAGAGTAGACTTCTGAGCCATTTTGCTTGACTTAAATTCATACCTTGCTTTTTCAAAAAAATGGAACTATTGTATTATTCTTAATCCTTTACTATTCCTCTACCGTATTGCTCAATGTAGCTCTAGAGTGTGGTTTTCTCATTATGCGGTATTGAGCGTCGCTTTTCCCCTTGCTTCTACTGTAACTATCCGTGGGGAATCTTTCTTCTAAGTGATAATCAACTGCCTACAAACATACCAATCTATTTTGAATTGGCAAAATATTTTATAATGATGAAAGACTAATGATTATATTTGCTTAATGGAGGTGCCAATTCATTGTGTTTTGGGGAATGGTTCCGATTATTAGGGGTGCCTCATCGGACTAGTCGGAAGGCTCAGGTAAGTCGGATGGGGAAGGTCAATATTTGTGAAATAATGTGAAATATTGGCTGTATTAAGAGGGAAAAAGGACAGTCTGTAATGCGTTGGTATTCAGGGCTCTATCTGAGGGCTAAATGAGATGCAACTCGCCGTTTGCTTAGTTGCATCTCGGCATTTGCTTAGTTGCAACTCATCGATCGCTTAGTTGCAACTCGGTGATGGCTTAGTTGCAATGGATTTCTTGATTTTCTATAACTCGTTGGTTTGTAGTGGGGTTATGGTATTATAGTCACCGAGCTCTATGAAACTGCTAGTTGGATCTTATTTTTAACCTATTTTGAGTGTTTTGCGTAAAGGATGGGGACTGTCGTAAGGATTTGTCGGACCCCTCGGCGAGGGTCGCAAGGCGGGGGTGCCTAATCGGACAGGTCAGACGGGTCAGACAAGTCGGACGAGTCAGACAAGTCGGACGTGGTGGTCGGGCGAAAAGTTTAGTTGCAACTCTAATGCGTAACCCTGATGATACAGATTTATACCACGCAATAGTCTCTAATAATTGTGTACCTTTGTCGTTTAGGATTATAGATTAGCAAGTGATGGATATAAAGCACTGGGAGGGATTGAGCGATAGTGAGGTGGCAGAGAGTAGGGCAAAGCATGGTGCCAATCTGCTGACTCCGGTAGCTCGGGTATCGGTATGGAGGAAGTTCCTAGAGAAGTTTCAAGACCCTACCATCATTATTTTATTGATGGCCGCACTGCTCTCAATTGGGGTGTCGGTGTATGAGGTCTACTATCACGGGCGTGGTAGTGAGGCCTTATTGGAGCCGATGGGCATTTTATTTGCGGTATTGCTGGCGACTGGTTTGGCCTTTTACTTTGAGCAAAAGGCCGATAAGGAGTTTACAATCCTTAATAAGGTCAATGACGATGAGCCGGTGCGGGTGATACGCAATGGGCATACTATGGAGGTGCCCAAACAGAATGTGGTAGTGGGGGATATTGTGGTGGTGGAGAGTGGCGACGAGGTGCCGGCCGATGGGGAGCTACTGGAGTCGGTGAGTCTGTTGGTGGATGAATCGATGCTGACGGGGGAACCAATTGCCTCTAAGTCGGCCGATCCTATGGCCTCGGATAGTGAAGCGACTTTTCCAACGAATCACCTATTGCGTGGTACGCGTGTGGTAGAGGGGCATGGTGTCTGTAGGGTCTTTGCTGTGGGTGATGCGACTGAAAATGGCAAAGTATTTCATGCTGCCCAGATAGATGACTCTGTGCGGACTCCGCTCAATGAGCAGCTGGATCGGCTTGGAAGTATGATTAGTAAGCTGGGCTATGGCATTGCTCTCTTGGTGTTGGTGGGGCGGATGTCGGTCTACCTTTGGGGTAGTGGTATGGAGCCTTTTGAGTGGTCGGAATTTATCACTTACCTTTTGCAGACCATTATGATTGCTGTGACGGTGGTGGTGGTTTCGGTACCTGAGGGATTGCCGATGGCGGTGACGCTGAGCCTAGCATATAGTATGCAGAAGATGCTGCAGACCAATAACCTGGTGCGTAAGATGCACGCCTGTGAGACGATGGGGGCGACGACTGTGATCTGTACCGATAAGACTGGGACACTTACAGAGAACCTGATGACGGTGGCGGAAGCACAGTTTTATGGTGCGGAAGGAGCTGGGAGTCGATTGGTACAGGAGGGGTTGGTACTCAATAGTACAGCTACGCTGGACAAGGCTTCGGATGGTAGCACTAGGGTATTTGGCAATCCTACGGAGGGGGCTTTGCTCTTATGGCTAGACCGCGAAGGAGTGGCTATCGACGAGGTAGCCTTGGAGGCTAAAGTGGTGGCACAAATCCCCTTTTCTACGGAGAGGAAGTATATGGCTACGATTGTGCAGTCACCTGAGGGTTCTTTTATGCTCTATGTGAAAGGGGCACCAGAGATGGTCTTGGGACTCTCTAGCCAGGTGGAGGGGGCTATTGACCGCCAATCAATTGAGGCGGAGTTGGTGAAGTACCAGTCGCAAGCGATGCGTACACTGGGTTTTGCTTATCAGAAGCTAGAGCGTATTGAGGAGGGGATATCTGAAGGAAAGTTGGTGGCTAAGGAGCTAACCTTCCTAGGAATTGTGGCTATTTCGGACCCCGTGCGGGTGGATGTGCCACCGGCCATTAGGGAGTGTCTGGCGGCAGGAATTGATGTGAAGATAGTGACGGGGGACACGGTGGCAACTGCTCGGGAGGTGGCACGACAGATAGGTCTTTGGCAAAATGGAGATGGGGAGCAGCAGGTTGTGACGGGTCCTGAGGTGGCTGAGATGAGTGATGAGGAGCTGGAGGAGCGTATCGGGAAGATTAAGGTGATCTCTCGGGCGAGACCTCTGGATAAGCAGCGATTGGTGGAGGCGTTGCAGAGACGCAATCAGGTGGTGGCGGTGACAGGTGATGGTACGAATGATGCCCCCGCACTTAAGTCGGCACACGTGGGGCTCTCTATGGGTGATGGGACCTCTATCGCTAAGGAGGCGAGTGATATTACCATTGTGGACAACTCCTTTGCTAGTATCGGCAGGGCGGTGATGTGGGGACGCTCGCTCTATCAGAATATTCAGCGCTTTATCCTTTTCCAAATGACGGTCAATGTGGCGGCCTGTTTGATTGTGTTGGCTGGAGCTTTTCTAGGTACCGAGACGCCCTTGACGGTGACGCAGATGCTGTGGGTCAATCTGATTATGGATACCTTTGCGGCGATGGCTCTTGCGTCGTTGCCACCCTCTGCTCGGGTGATGCATGAGAAGCCGAGGGATCGTAGCTCTTTTATTATTGACAAGGCGATGGGGCGTGGAATATTAATTGTCGGTGGGCTCTTTTTCGTGATACTTCTGGCACTCTATTATCTCTTTCATACGTATGATATTAGGAGTATGACGGACCTTTTCTCGCTTTCGTTGGTGGATGGTTTGCCGACTATTACGAGGTATGAGCAGAGTCTTTTCTTTACGCTATTTGTGTGGCTACAGTTTTGGAATATGTTCAATGCCCGTGCCTTTAAGAGTGGTCGCTCGGCATTTCACTTTAAGGGGGCAAGGGGTTTTGTATTGATTACTCTTGTGATATTGGTGGGGCAGCTGTTTATAGTCAACTTTGGGGGCGAGATGTTTAGTGTCACTCCTCTCACGTGGAAGGATTGGTTCCTCACCTTTGTGCTCACCTCGCCAGTGCTGCTCATAGGGGAATTAGTTAGGGTCGTTAGAAAACAAGGATGATGAAAGTAGGAATTCTTACTCAGCCGTTGGGCTTGAATTATGGAGGTATTGTACAGAATTATGCTCTCCAGGAGGTGCTAAGGCAGGAGGGGCATAGGCCAGTGACGCTACGACGAATTGATTGGGTGGATGATCGTAGTACTTTGCGAAAGTATCTTTCTTACTTTTACCTACGCTATGTTCTTCGTGATCCTCAGTCACCTAGTAAGCCTGTCACAAAACGTAGAGAGGCGACAATGACTCGCTATACAGATGCCTTTGTTGAGAACTATATTGAGACTACTCCACTTATTCTTTCTCAGCTGGCATTGAGGGAGGAGGTAGTGTCAAGAGAACTGGGTGCCATTATTGTGGGGAGTGACCAGACGTGGCGCCCAAAGTATTCCCCTTATTTGCCTGATTACTTCTTGGAGTTTTTGCCGAGAGAATCGTCTATCAAGAGGGTGGCCTATGCGTCGTCTTTTGGGACGGATGAGTGGGAGTTTACTGAGAAGGAGACCCAAATGGCACGAGAGCTACTTCGATACTTTGATGCAGTCTCGGTGCGTGAGGAGTGTGGGGTTCATTTCTGCCAAGAGCATCTAGAGCATGAGGCAACGCTGGTGCTAGACCCTACTCTGTTGCTTTCTCGGGAGGAGTATGTGGAGAGGTTGAAACTAAGGGAGGAAACTCACGGAAAGGTCTTTGCTTATCTCCTTGATGCCACTCCTGAGAAGCGGAGGTTTGCCGAGGAGGTGGCTCGCGAGGTAGGCACTACTGCTTTTGAGATGATGCCTAAGATGACGGTCTATGACAGGTGGAAGGAGGTGTCGGACTACCAACTGAAGCCGGTGGAGACTTGGTTGGAAAATATCCTCAATGCGGAGTTCGTGGTGACCGACTCCTTTCATGGAGCGGTCTTCTCGACCATCTTTGGTAAGCCGTTTGTGGTGGTGGAGAATAGGGAGCGTGGCCTTGCTCGCTTTGCCACACTCAAGCAGTTTGTCTCTGCCGATGCCTTTGTGGAGGAAGAAGAGCTCAATAGTTATCAGTTGGCTACCCCGTCCGTAGACCAGCAAAGGCTAGGTGACTATAGGGAGCACTCATTGAAGTTTTTGCGAGACTCTCTAGCTTAATCGGCTAATAGCTTTTGGTAGATCTGAGCATCTTCCTCTAGAAAGCAGCAGAGGGTTACTGTGCCGGAGTACTGGTTGGTGGCGAGGTATTCTTTGATCACTTCGAGGGCAATCTTAGCGGCTCGCTCCCTAGGAAATCTATAGACGCCGGTGCTGATGCAAGGAAAGGCGATGGTTTTGAGTTGGTGTTTCTCTGCTAGCTCTAGTGCGGTACGATAGCAGGAGGCGAGGAGCTGGTCTTCATTCTGCATTCCGCCTCTCCAGATGGGACCGACTGTATGGATCACCTTCTTGCAAGGAAGGAGGTAGGCATCGGTGATCTTGCTGGCACCAGTAGGGCAACCGCCAAGCGTGCGACACTCCTCTAGTAACCCTTTGCCAGCCGCTCTGTGGATGGCTCCATCTACCCCTCCGCCACCGAGTAGGCTTTCATTGGCGGCATTGACGATGGCATCTACCTGAAGCGTGGTGAGGTCGCCCACAACTACCTTTATTCTCTCGTTCATATCTCTATAAAATAAATGGGCTAGTGAAGTCGGATAACTTCGCTAGCCCATATTGTTTACCTCATAAAATACTATAGATGATAGCCATATACAAAGTCAGCAGCATCCTGCATCTGCTTGTACATTACTACATCATCTTGAACCATTGGCACCACCTTACGGAACTCCTTGTACAGCTCCTGCAGTGGCTTGGAGGTCTTCTCCTCGCCCTTACGAAGTGCTAAGGCTTGTGCTCCGTTCATCAGCTCTACGCCAAGAATCGCATAAAGATTATCGAGAAGAGGAAGTAGCTTGATGGCTGCATTGGCACCCATAGATACGTGGTCCTCCTGCCCGTTGCTACTTACGATGCTATCAGAAGAGGCATTGAAGCAGTACATCTTATTCTGGCTCACCATCGCTGCTGCAGCATATTGTGGAATCATAAAGCCGGAGTTGAGTCCTGGCTTAGCCACAAGGAACTCTGGCAACTGACGTAGCCCGAGGATCAGCTGAGCGGTACGACGCTCTGAGATATTGCCCACTTCAGCAATAGAGAGAGCCAAGTAGTCGAATACCAGTGCGATAGGCTGTCCGTGGAAGTTGCCACCAGAGACGATAAGGTCGTCGTCGGGGAAGATCGTAGGATTGTCGGTCACTGAATTGATCTCAGTCTCTATCACCTTACAAGCATACTGCCAAGCATCATAGCTAGCACCGTGTACCTGAGGGATACAACGGAAAGAGTAAGGGTCTTGTACCTGTGGCTTGCTTACCTTCTGTAGCTTGCTACCCTTGAGGAGGTCTCTGACGGTCTTGGCTACTACCGCCTGACCAGCATGTGGGCGAACCTTTTGGATCTGTGGGGTAAAGGGCGCCTCTAGTCCGTCAAATGCCTCAAGGGAAAGGGCTGCTACCTTTAGTGCCATCCGCTCAGCACGACGAGCCAATATCAGAGCGTACACTCCGTGAGAGCTCATAAACTGAGTGCCGTTGAGCAGAGCCAAGCCCTCTTTACTCTGTAGGGTAATGGTCTCTAGCTTAGCTTTCTTAAAGGCTTCCTTAGAGGTCATCTTCTTACCTTTGTAGTACACCTCTCCCTCGCCAATCAGTGGCAGGAATAGCTTGGCCAAAGGTGCTAGGTCACCAGAAGCTCCTAGCGAGCCCTTATCGTAGACAATAGGATAGATCTCTTCATTGAGCATATCCACAAGTCGCTGTACGGTGGCTACCTGTACACCACTATGCCCGAGTGAAAGAGCGTGTGCCTTGAGGAGTAGCATCAGCTTGACTACAGGCTCAGGTACTTCGTCGCCATAGCTACAAGAGTGGCTCTTTACAAGGTTCTCTTGCAGTGTGGTCAGCTCCTCTTGCGAGACGCTGATATTGCAGAGCGATCCAAACCCAGTGGTGATACCATAGAGAGGCTTCTCCGACTTCGCTACCTTATTATCTAGGTAGTCACGGCACTTCTGTATGCGTGCAATCGCTTCGGGTGCTAGGGTATAGGTGACCTTTTTGCTAAAGATGATCTTTTCTAGCTCGTCAATGGTGAGCTTGCCACTACCTACAACGTAGGAGATGGGCTCATCAAGTGTATATGGTTGATGTGTGACAACTCTCATAATGCTTACTTAATGGCTTGATAAGTATGTTGGAGGATACGATGCTCAATATCCGTGATATCTTTCTCTAGACGCTCACAATCATCGGCAAGCTCCTTTACAAAGGCTTCGTCCTTAAGACCACCAAGATTGATACGTACGTTCAGCAGTGCTCCTAGCACGCCAAGACGGCAATTCATCATTGCAATACAGCCATCGGTGATGGCGTTTTGATTGCCCTTCATCACCACCTTCTCGATGAGAGGAATCAGCTCATAAGTAGTCTTGGCTACCTCCATAGGCACCAACGCCGCTACCTTAGTAGCCTCTTGAATCTTGGCACTTCGTGCTGCCTTCTCCTCGTCCGTCTCCTTAGGCATCTTGAAAGCTTGAGAGACTAGGTCATAAGCGTCGCTATCCCTATCAATCGCCTCGATAAGTTCCTTATGCACCTCTCTAGCCTTCTCTACCACTGCCTTCATCTCCTCCTCTACCTCGACGTATTTCTTGCGACCGATGGTGAGGTTCGCCACCATTTCGGTGAGTGAAGCGGCGATAGTACCAGCTAGTGCCGATACGCTACCTCCACCTGGTACTGGATCACTTCCAGCTGTAACGTTGCAAAACTCTGCAAGTGTATGATTTTGTAATAGTTTCTTCTCCATATCGTGATTAGTTTTAGTATTTGTATAGCTTTCCACTCTTAATCGTGGTGTCTACTAGGTTCATTCCAAAGTGGTAGCTTAGGAACTTGTATGATGGGTACTTGAGGATTACCGCATCGCCAGCTTTGCCTACCTCTAGGCTACCCACCTTGTCGTGCTGATTGATTGCCTTAGCTGCGTTAATGGTAAGCGCAGCAATCGTCTCCTCCACCGTCATCTTCATGTAGATCGTTGAAAGAGCAATCAAGAGAGGAATAGAAGCCGAGAAGCAACTGCCAGGATTAAGATCCGAAGCAACTGCCACGCAGCACCCCACATCGATCATCTTGCGAGCTGGTGCATAGTCGTCCATCAGAGAGAAAGCGGTGAGAGGCAAGCAGGTGGCTACCGTTTCGCTCGCAGCCAGTGCCTTGATACCTTCGTCCGAAATCTTGAGCAGGTGGTCGGCAGAAAGGCAACCTAGCTCAGCAGCGAGCTCAGCTCCACCAATCGGCACAATCTCATCGGCGTGCATCTTCACCTTGAAGCCCAATTCCTTGGCGGCATTGAGCAGACGGCGTGTATCCTCGTGCTCAAAGACATTTTTCTCCGTAAAGATATCAACACACTCAGCAAGGTTCTTCTCCTTCACTAAAGGCAGCATCTCACGGATGATAAAGTCAATGTAGTCGTGCGGACGTCCCTTGTACTCTATTGGTGTATCGTGAGCCCCCATATAGGTGGGGTAGAGCGAGATGGGATGAGTCTCGTCAAGGTGGCGAATCACCTCTAGCTGACGGATCTCCGTGTCTCGGTCCATACCATAGCCACTCTTCGCCTCGGCTGTGGTCACGCCCATACGTAGCATAGCGTCGAGGTGCTTCTTGGCATGTTCCGAAAGCTCCTCAAAGCTAGCCGCACGAGTTGCCTTGGTCGTTGAGGCGATGCCACCGCCGCGCTCCATGATGCTCATGTAGCTCTCGCCAGCTAGTCGCCATTGGAATTCATCTTCCCGATAGCCGCCAAAGATTAGGTGCGTGTGGGAGTCAATAAACCCAGGGAGGACACATTGCCCTTGGGCATCCACAAACTCCATCCCCTGCTCCTTAGGGCAAGGGGCGTCGCTTTGCTTGCCAGCGTAGGTGACAATTCCATCCTCAATCACCAGCACTGCTGGCCCCTCGATCATGGCAAGGTCACCCATAGCGGAAGCCCCTTTGCGGGGGCCTCCAGCCATGGTAACCAATTGCCCTATATTATATAGGTAGAGACTACCTTTCTCCTTATTATGCATTGGCTTTCTTGAGCTTGTACTCGAGGATCTGCTCTACTGAGAATCCCTCTAGCTGTAGATACTTAGTCATCTCCTCTGCTAGCTGCTCAAGCGTGTACTCACCCTCGGCGATCTCCTCCTTCTTCAGGTAGTAAGCCAGTGACTGCTCTAGAGCCTCCTTAGGAACGAGTCCGATGATCTCTGCCCCTACAATCTTAGCACCGTACCTCTGAGCCTCCATGCGTACCATCTCGTGAGCACGATAGATAGCGGTCTTGGTATAGTCAGTGAGGTTCATAGATACTTGAGACTGATGGCGCTCAGTGAGGTCTACTCCCATACCCTTCACGAAGCGAAGACCACCGCCGATAAAGCGAACACGCTTAGCGATGGCAGTAGCCACCTCTACATCTGGGTGGTCAAGATTGACATTGTAGGCTACAAGAGGCATACGTGCACCCACTGCTACAGTACCTGCAGTTGCGTGGCGCTCAGCCTTGCCATAGTCGGGCTTCCACTCAGGTAGCTTGATCTTCTCGGCCATTCCCTCAAACTCACCCTTGCGGATCTTAGCAAGGTTCTTGCGGTCTGGCGAAGTGGCAGAGTCCTCATAAAGGAATACGGGCACACCGATCTCCTCACCGATGATGCGACCCACCTCATTCGAAAGCTCAATAGCCTCCTCCTTAGTGACATCCTTGATAGGAATAAAAGGAATCACATCTACCGCTCCCATACGTGGGTGCTGGCCTTGATGCTTGGTCAAATCTATCTTAGAAACTGCTACACGTACCGCCTCGAGTACCGCCTCCTTAAGAGGTTGTGGTTCACCCACTAGGGTGACTACCATACGGTTATGGTCCTCGTCATTGCTGTAGTCTAGTAGTACTACATTCTCCTTGTTGCGAAGTGGAGCCAAGATGGCTTCCATTACCTCTTTGTTGCGTCCCTCGCTAAAGTTAGGAACGCATTCCATGATCTTTTTCATTGCATTTATTTGATTAAGTTGTTAATAATTTCGTCGTCTACTAAGAATGGCTCCGTGATGTGATATCCATCGGCGTGTGTCTCATTGAAGCTCTTCACGGTGCTCATTGCATTTTCATTGCGTGCCCATGACCTACGAGCTACACCGCCCATTACGTCCCAAAGCATAGCGGAGCGAATGATCTCATCGGCCCGCTTAGAGCCGTCGCAGACCATACCGAATCCACCATTGATGGACTTACCGATGCCCACACCACCACCATTGTGCAGTGCTACTAGGCTAAATCCTCTCGCACAGTTACCAGCGAAGCAGTGTACCGCCATATCGGCCATCACGTTGCTACCATCGCGGATATTAGAAGTCTCACGGAAAGGAGAGTCGGTACCGCTCACATCGTGGTGGTCACGACCTAGCATGATAGGACCTACCTCACCATTGCGTACCATCTCATTGAACTTCAGGGCAATATTCATACGGCCAAGGGCATCTTGGTAAAGGATACGAGCTTGTGTCCCTACCACCAATTGATTCTTCTCGGCATCGCGGATCCAAATCCAGTTGTCTCTATCCTGTGCACGACGGTCAGGATCGATGCAATCCATTGCCGCCTTATCGGTCTTCAGTAGATCCTCATGCTTTCCGCTGAGGCATACCCACCTGAATGGACCATAGCCGTAGTCGAATAGCTCAGGACCCATAATATCCTCTACATAGCTAGGCCAGATAAAGCCATCCTTATCGTCATAGCCATTGCGAGAAATCTCCTTCACGCCAGCATCAAAGCAAGCCTTCATAAAGGCATTACCATAGTCAAAGAAATAGGTGCCCTTAGCCACCAACTTCTTGATGATCTCAAAGTGGCGACGTAGCCCCTTATCTACCTCCTTCTTAAAGCCTTCACGATCCTTAAAGAGCATCTCGGTACGCTGCTCGTAGGTAAGACTTGCAGGGCAATAACCACCCTCGTAAGCGGCGTGGCAACTGGTCTGGTCGGAGAGTAGGTCAATATGAATATCATGTGCATAAGCATACTCCAGAAGGTCTACCACGTTGCCCAGGTAGGCGATAGAGGTAGGTTTTTTGCTCTCAATACCCTTGCGTGCCATCTCAAAGGCCTCCTCCAGAGAGTGAGCAATGTGATTCACCCATCCCTGCTCATAGCGGATATGGATACGGCTCTCATCCACCTCGGCCACAATTGATGTGGCACCAGCGATATCGGCTGCCTTAGGCTGAGCTCCACTCATACCTCCTAGTCCGGAGGAGACAAATAGCTTGCCAGCGAGGTTGTCGTCCTGTCCCAAGCCTAGCTTCAAGCGTCCTGCATTCAGAATCGTATTGTAGGTGCCGTGTACGATGCCTTGTGGCCCAATGTACATCCAACCTCCTGCGGTCATCTGACCATAGTTGGCAACACCCATCTGAGCAGCTACCTCCCAATCCTCAATATTATCGTACTCCCCGATCATCATAGAGTTGGTGATGATCACACGTGGGGCACTTGGATTACTCTTGAATAGACCTAGTGGGTGACCACTTGCCACCACCAGCGTCTGCTCCTCTGTAAGCTCCTCGAGATACTTCTTGGTGAGACGATATTGTAGCCAGTTTTGGAAGACCTGACCAGTCTCGCCATAGGTCACTAGCTCATAGGGGTAGAGGGCGATATCGAAGCAAAGGTTATTGTCGATCATCACCTGGAAAGCCTTCCCCTCAAGGCACTTGCCCTTGTACTCGTCAATGGACTTCGCCTTCATATTGCCCTCAGGACGATAGCGGTAAGCGTAGATCTTACCACGGGTCTTTAGCTCCTCTAGGAATTCAGGTGCTAGCTCCTTATGTAGCTCCTTAGGCACATATCTCAGTGCGTTACGCAGTGCCACCTTGGTCTGCTCTTTAGTTAGTCTGTACCCACGGTCGGGTGCTCTTCTTACTCCCTTGATAAATTCGGGATAAACTGGTAGAGTGCTGTCCAGCACAAATTTCTTAGATGTTTCCACCATAGTAGGTTATTGTAAGTTTGATAATAAATTTGTCTCTAATTCAGTGACACAAATATACTGAATATATTTGAGGTGGAGGGGCAATATGTTTGAAATTGTGGCGAGAATAAAGGAGGACAGATTATTGCCCCCTATTTTGAGACGGTTGCACAACGGAATCTATAATGTTGCCCCTGTCTTTCGTGCAAAGCTTCTATAACCTGTTTTCATCGGGGCTGGTGGAAGAAAAGAGCTGTATAGTATAGCAATCGGAGAGGGGTCATAGCTCAAGTCATTAGTTTCGACGCAATGAAACTGGAGTCTTGACGCATCGAAACTCCAGACGTGATTGAGGGATGGCATAATAAGCCCTAGTAGTTGTACTAAAGACATCATACTATTTGAAAGGACGTCGCCCAATGGCGATCTGCTTTGCTCTAGGAATTCTGGCTAGATTACCCCTTTTGGAGCCTGCTGACCTACTATTGTGTCTTGTTCTTTGTTGCATAGATACAGTATATAAAATTGAGTAGGTCGGGAAACGAAAGTTTTCTGACCTACTTTCGTTTCCCGACCTACTCAATTTTACCACTCACTCAACCTGCGGAATCTAGGTTGATATATTGCAAATATTCTCTCGCAATATCTATTACCCAATGCGTCTGTTGATTATCCGCCTAATCTTTGTTGGGATGATAATATTGTGTTGTTAAAAACTGTATGATAGTCCTAGGTCATATCTCATGTCTATAGTGCCATAAACAGTTTTCCCCTGGTTCGCAAAAGCTGCTCCTATTGATGGAAGAAGTGCGGCTTTGATATTAAGGTTCTTAACGAGGTTATATGAGTAGCCGATATCGAAAACGAATATTCCTTCGTTCTCTAGATCGTAAACATCTTTATTTGGGTCAATTGCAAACTTCCACTTATGGTGGTTATATTGGAAGTTTAATCCTAAATGAAAGCCACTGTTGTTATTCAATGGTTTTGGGTACCATCTTGTTCCTATACTAAGGAATGGCATCATTCCCGCATACTCTACATCTATATTTACCTTCTTTTGATATGTTTGATATGGTTGTAAGCGTTGGAAGATAAGAATTCCAAGATTATATCGCATTGAGAAGTGCTTGCCAATGGGGTGTTCAAAAACAATCCCACTTTGATAGCCTAGTTCCGCACTCCATTTTCTAGAGAGTGTGTTAGATTCGTTTACGTCTTGTGCTGATATGGTGGCTGATAGCCCCGTGAATAATAAAATACAGGCTAGTATTCTTGAACTTTGTCTCATATGAAAATGTGTATTGTTGTAATCAATTACCAAATTAATCTATAACCTACCCAACTGTCTAAATATCCACATGCATAAAATGACCCTGAAATTAGTTCGGCATCTGGATTTTTTTAATCTTAGTGCTGATTCTTTATATATTCCATTTATTGGGATTCAGAGATTTTATAATGGAGAGAATCTCCGTATGAGTCTACTGTAGAATGGTTGGAAATGGCATTGTCTAATGCCTCTCGGGATGAGAAATTAAGTATCTCTGATTTATTTATTTGGTTGGATAAAACTTTGTCCGTGCTTTCTAAAGGTCGTTCTTTAGTGCAACTTATTATGGTCAAAGTAAATGATAATGAGAATAATAGTTTGTTTAAATTTAAAGTCATATTATGTACGTTCTAATTTATGATATTGAGCCGCAAATATAAGAAAAACTTTCTTTTTGTGTATTTTTTTACGAGAATAAAGGAGGACAGATTATTGCCCCCTATTTTGCCTCATCTAAACCTATGGGTTAGTAGAGCAAAAGTTTAGTTGCAACTAACCGTTTGCTTTGTTGCAACTAAGCAATTGCCGAGTTGCAACTAACCGATCGCTTAGTTGCAACTAAGATTTAGCTTTTGTAGGACACTGGTTATCAGTTCATTATAAAAGCATTTTTTGCACTCTCTCCTAACCTATTTTTGTGGTCTAAGAATTGGTCACGCTAGATTAGTTTGTTCAACTTTCCACAAGTGGGAGGATTGGATTAATGACTGCGGAGTAAACGTCTCAAATTGCTATACCAATCGGCTAGCACTTTGCATCAACTTACAGGGGTTACGCATTAGAAAGTTCTTACCGTATACTTTTTAACAGGGTGTCTATAAGTAAGGACCTCGGCAGAGGTCCGTGCTAAATAGGCACAGGTCAAGGCACGCAGTGCCGAAGACCTGTGTATAAAGAGGTACCACACACCCTTGCGACCCCGGCCGAGGGGTCGGACAACCCTATCTCTAGGTCTGACCCCTCAGCCGGGGTCAAGCAGGTGGTGAATATGCTCTTGCACACAGGTCGTTCGGGGCTAACTCCCCTCCGACCTGTGCCTATTTAAGAGGGACCTCTGCCGAGGTCCTTACGCCATTATCCTCAACAGATTGTATAT